>CBDUXJ010000012.1:0-19494 GCA_965371165.1 uncultured Syntrophobacterales bacterium
TTACGATCATCATTAGAGAAAACGTTTGGGTTTAGTACGCATTCATGGTAATATACTATATTAATAAAAGGGTAATGGCTACTAATCCCTAAAAAACGGATCGAGGTTGATAAATCCATGGAAGAGGTTGGAAAAACATCATTGCATACGGAAAGGAGAAGACATCCTCGTTTCGAGCTCTCCCAGGCTCTGGCTTACCAATGGGGCGTGACAAAGGGGACACTTCGAACTGTTGACGTGAGCCTGGGCGGGGTCAAAATCCAAATCGATAGTCCTATCCCAGTTAACGAAAGGTTGAACATTATCCTCCTCCTGGAGTTTGAAGCTATCAAACCAGTGGGGAAGATCATCTGGTCAAACCCGTCATCGTATCAGAAGTACGATGTCGGGATCTGTTTCGAAACCATTTTGCATCAGTCCTTGAAACGACTTGAACGATTTCTCAACGGGATTCCCCTTAGAGACAAGCTAGGGAAGCGGAAGAAGGATCTCGACCAATCCGGTTTAAGGGGCTTGGAGTCGAAATCCTTCGAATTGGGTCGGCTGAGGGCCAACTTCCTCAGGTGGCTCCATAGATCATATCCCTGGGACTATGAGAGATATTTTGACTGGCCCGAAATTCGAGAGAACGAGATAAAGGATTTCCTGAGGAACAAGGGGATTGATCAGGTCGATATTCATCATCTGGTGAAGTCTTTGAGAGTTGGATAGACTCCGCTGTTCAGTGCTGATATCAAGAGGCAACTGAGTAGTGGATTAGCTGTCCCAATGCCGGCCGGGAGTCAATCCGGTACCCTTTTCTCCTTGTCCTCTTTCCTATTTTTGCCGCGTTCCCAATGCAAGATGAATTAATTAAATAGAGCAACTAACTTGAAGGGCTATATTTCAACCACAAATAAATCAGGGAATTTGGCCCTGATTTTTTCTTTCTTGTAAACACTGTTCTACTCTCCTAATATAGGCCTATGAGGTGGTCTAACCAGAGGTGAGGGATTGGATTTCATCGGTAAGGTCAGGGCAACGGTGGAAAAATATCGGATGCTCGAAGGGGGGGATACCGTAATCGTCGGGGTCTCAGGAGGGGTCGATTCGGTGGTCCTCCTCCGCGTGTTGATGGCCCTACGGGATGAGTATGACCTATCCTTGGTTGTCGCACACTTGGATCATGGCATCCGGGGTGAGGAGTCGCGGCGGGAAGCGGGTTTTGTCCAGGATTTGGCTCGAGGAATGGGCCTTCCCTTCGAAATATCGGTGGCCGATGTTCCGACCCTGGCCAAAAAGCAACGCATTACCCTGCAGGAGGCGGCCAGGGAGGCGCGGTATCGTTTTTACGAGGAGGTAAGGAAAAAATATAACGGAGAAAAGATCGTCACCGGGCAGACAGCTGATGATCAGGCGGAGACGATTTTAATGCGAGTGATTCGTGGGGCGGGTTTAAAGGGGTTGAAGGGAATTCCGCCTGTCCGAGGAGGGGTTTATATTCGTCCACTCATTGAGACATCGAGACAGGAGGTGGAAAAGTTCGCCGGTAAGGAGGGTCTGTCTTTTACCACCGACAGCTCCAATACCAAGGACATCTATCTGAGAAATAAGGTTCGGCGTGATCTCATCCCCCATTTGGAGAGGGAATATAACCCCGGTATCAGGGTAGGTTTGACCAGGATGGCCTCGATCCTCTCCAGAGAAGATGACTATTTGGACCGAGAGGCCGAAGAAGCCCTGGTTGGGTTGATTAAGGGTACTGGTGATGAGTTCAGCCTCGATATTCCAAGGCTCAAGGCATTTCACGAGGCAATTGGGTTCCGGATACTACAAAAGGTGTTGGCATTAGTGCTCGGGGGGGATCTGAGGAGCATCAAGATGGTTCATCTGGATGGGATTTTCCGGCTTCTCACCCATCGGGCGCCTAATAAGGTGCTCTGCCTCCCCCAGGGGATCTACGCCGAAAAGCATTACACGGAGCTTTTCATTAGGAGGGGGAAGCCTCCCGCGGTTTTTCCATTCGAATACATCGTCGATGTCCCGGGGGTCACGCTCTTGGAGGGCTTAGGGAAGAAGCTCGTCACCCGAATTGAGAGGGTAAAAAGGGGTATCCCGATGGATATTGATTCGAAGGTCGCTTACTTAGACGATGATAAGCTGGTGCACCCCTTGACCCTGAGGAGCTTCGAGGAAGGAGATCTATTCGTCCCCCTTGGAATGAAGGGCCACAAGAAATTGAAGGATTTTTTTATTGATTCTAAGGTTCCAAAAACCTTTCGCCGGCGAATTCCGCTGTTGATTTCAGGGGGAAGCATCGCTTGGGTGGTGGGGTACCGGATCAACGAGTGCTTCAAGCTCACAGAAGGGTCGAAGAGGGGTTTAAGGGCCGAGTACTTGGATGATCCTCAATCCCCCTGTGCGCATTCCTCCTGACTGCCCTTGAGCTTTGATAGAGCATGGGGTAGGGCGGGGAGAATCACCTCCAGGCATTCCCTTACGGCCTTTGGGCTTCCGGGCAGGTTGACGATGAGGGTTTGTTTCCTGATCCCGCAGATTGCCCTGGAGATCATGGCATGGGGAGTCTTCTTTAATCCTTTCGCCCTCATGGCCTCCGAGAAACCCGGAACCTCTTTTTCGATCACCTCTAGGGTTGCTTCCGGGGTAAGGTCCCTGGGGCTCAGACCCGTTCCCCCCGTAGTTAAGATGAGGTCCGAATGGAGTGAATCCGCACATCTAATCAGAGCCTCTTTGATCATATTACTCTCGTCCGGGATGACCTCATAGTGGATCACTTCGGAGGGAAGTCCCTTCAAGAGGCCTTGGATGGTGCTTCCGCTGGTATCCTCCCTTTCCCCCCTGGCGCCCTTGTCGCTGATGGTCAAAATGGAGACCTTGATCCTCACTCCTCCGTCACCTCTATGGAATTGCCCACCGAGATATGGCCGGGATGGAGGACTTCGGCGAATATTCCCTCATGAGGCATAACACAGTCCCCCATTTGATAATAGATGGCACAACGGTCGTGACACTCTTTGCCCTTCTGAGTCGTCCTGAGGATCGCCCCATTGCCGACCCTCAATGTGGTCCCGATGGGGAGGCTCTTGAGGTCGATTCCCTCTGTTGTGATATTTTCCGCGAAGTCCCCATAGGCCGCTTTCAACCCCTTTCGCCTCATTTTGTCAATGCTTTCGTTGGTCAGAAGGCTCACCTGACGGTGCCAATGGCCACCGTGGGCATCACCTTTGAGGCCAAAGCCCCTCAGAAGTTCACATCTCCGGACGTTCCTCTTTTTGGTCCCCTTATCCGTGCTGATGTTCACCGCCAATACTTTACCCTTTATGGCCATTCTTCCTTTCCCCCTCCCGCCGAAAGGTGCCGCTTTTGCCGCCTCTCTTTTCAACCAAGTGGATGTCCGAGATGACCATGCCTCGATCTACCGCTTTACACATGTCATAGATGGTCAGGGCTGCTGTGGAAACGGCCAAGAAAGCCTCCATTTCCACCCCCGTTTGCCCCTTAGTTTTGACCCTCGCCTCGATCTCGATTTTATTCTCTCCTCGGGAGGGAGAGAAGTGTATCTCCACGTTGGTGATGTTCAAGGGGTGACACATGGGGATGAGATCGGCGGTTCGCTTTGCCCCCATGATTCCCGCCACTTGGGCTACCTCCAGGACATCCCCCTTTGTGATCCTTCTATCCATAATCATCCGGAAGGTTTCCCGTTTCATGGAGATGGAGCCATGGGCAATGGCCTTCCTGATAGTGGCTTCCTTTTGGCTTACATCCACCATTCTGGCCTTTCCCTCTTCATCGAAATGGGTAAAAACCTTCTTTTCCTTCATATGGCTGTTCCCTATTTACTGGGGTTTCGTGGAATCATCCCCCAATGGTTGACATATTTCGTTGACATTTCCTGAACAGGGACATATCGATAGTGTGTCTCTTCGGCTTGTTCCGCAAAGCCGTCATGAGGAGATCCTTCAATTTCTCATCGCTGCAGCGATTCCTCAAATAGTACTTCAGGTCGATTTCATTATCGGAGAAGAGGCACGCCCTCAACTTCCCGTCGGGCGTCAGCCTCAACCGGTTGCAATCCTTGCAGAAATGGCTGCTGATGGGGCTGATGAACCCGAGTTCTCCTGCAGCCCCCTCAAGGCGAAATCGTGCAGCAGGACCATCCCTTTCGTCGCCATTTACGGGGATCAAGGTTCCCAGTTTGCCGATCTTCTTTCTAATCATATCGATGGTCAACACATCATCCCGGTTCCAGAAATCAACCCCAGCCATAGGCATGAACTCGATGAAGCGGACGGTCAGTGGTTTTTCCATGGTTAACCTGGCGAATTTGAGGATTTCGTCGTCATTGAAACCCTTAATGGCCACTACGTTGAGCTTCACGGGGAATAGTCCGACATCAATGGCCTTTTCAATCCCATTTTTTACTTCGGGAAACCTATCCCTCCTGGTGATGTAGGCAAATTTCTCCCTGTCTAACGTATCAAGGCTGACGTTAATTCGCTTGATCCCTACCCCGGCAAGATCCGAGGCAAATTCCCCCAAGAGGATTCCATTCGTTGTCAGGCTCAGATCTCCGATTTCTCGGATTTGTGAAATCCCACGAATGAGATCTAAGACGCCCTTTCTGGCCAAGGGTTCCCCCCCCGTCAGACGGATTTTGTCGATGCCTAATTGACCGAAAAGCCTTGCCACCCGGAGGATTTCTTCATATCTCAGAACCTCCTCGTGGGAGATCAGGGCGATGCCCTCATCGGGCATACAATACCTACATCTCAAATTACACCGATCAGTGACGGAGATCCGAAGGTAATTTATCCTTCTTGCGAAGTTATCCATCAGCATGGTTTCAACTCATTCAACATCTTCGTACTCTTCCTCGCCCTGTGCTGCCCCCTGCTGTTCCTCGTCAATCTCGATATCTTCTTCTGCCTTGATGGAGACAAGTTCAGCCTCCGTCACCTTCGCAATTGCCTCCAATTCCGTTTTGGAAAGGCGATCTTTATAAAAATGGATGTCCCCGCCTTGAATCGCGACAACGGTGTACCGATACTTCCCTTCCCCGTTCTCCCTCACGAAGATCTTAGATTTCGCCATGGCCATTTCCCCTCATTGCCCTCTTTGGAGTATATCCAATCTGTCCTTTTCCTACCAAAGAACCAATGCGCTTAATAAAAAAACCAACACCCGCGTTTGGGCATTGGTTTTTCCCTCTCTCACGAGGAAAGCGTCTCCTTTCCAAACACAGGAGGTACAGCCGTTTCCAGCCATGCCCTATCGGCCGTTCCCCATACCCTATCCTTCGGGGTTTAGGAAGAATGGCTCGGAGAATATAGATTCATTTCCAACTATCTCATATATGTTCGAAAAAAGTCAATAGGGGAATTCTTGACCTTGGATAAACCAGTTTCCTGAGTCTTACAGGAAATATTTTTGTAACCTGATTATATGGAAATTCAGAGGTTCTGCCCCAGCTGGAACATCCCAACCGGAACAGTGGGCCGATGGATTGATGGAATGTTGACGGCTTCGTAAAAAGTCCATCTGCCATTCGACAGGCTCATGGCCCTGAGCAAAGCCGAAGGGCTGCGTTGCGCTGCATCCTTTGTCATTGCAGCGTACTTCTCTGTACGCCTCATTCCTCAGGATTTGCGCGCCTTGCATCTGGATCTTTTTTCTTTGCCGTCTGATTCCGACTTTTTACGAAATCATCAATGTTGGAATGATGGAATATTGGCTATCAAAAAGGAAAAAGCGTTACTTTTGGTTCAGGAGCGCTTCGTTTGAGGATCCCTGAGTTTATCCTGAGGAACGAAGGACCTGAGGCACGAGGCAAAATATTCTTGGCCTTCAGCCTCAAGTCCGCTGCAGGCGGACGCTCCTCCAACCTCTATCAGGGTAATACCTATCCATGAACCCATCATTCCAGTATTCCACTATTCCAACACTCCAGATGAGACATTCCACCATTCCACTCCTTCAGGAGATTACGCTCAGGAACAACGGGGTCTCCCCGGGGACTCAGAGGAAACTCCACCCTTGTGAATATCGTCCCCCTTTGCTATTTTTAGGTATAAGGAGGTGTCTTGTTTTCCGAGGAGGAAGGGGAAATGGGAAAGGGGTGGGATGAAAAGAGGGTGAGACAAATCATAGAAATTCTGGATATAGAGTATCCCAATGCCAAAACGGCCCTTCACTTTACCAATCCGGTGGAGCTTTTGGTGGCCACGGTCCTTTCCGCCCAGTGTACGGACGAGAGGGTCAACAAGGTAACCCGCAATCTGTTCAGGAAATACAGGTCTGCCGAAGACTATGCCCGGGTCGATTTGGATGAGTTGGAAGATGATATTCGTCCAACGGGATTCTTCCGAAATAAGGCCAAGGCCATAAAAAGCTTCTGCACCGACCTTGTGGAGAAATTCAACGGAAGAGTCCCGGACAACCTTGAGGATCTGGTCTCCCTTTCGGGAATTGGGAGGAAGACCGCAAACCTGTTCCTGGGAGAGGTCTATAGCATTCCCGGTGTCGTGGTGGATACCCATGTCCTCAGGTTGTCAAGGCTCATCGGGATGACCAAGAATACCGATCCAACCAAGGTCGAATTCGATCTCATGGAGGTGGTGCCAAGGGATCAATGGATTCGATTCTCAAACCTCCTCATCCTCCATGGCCGTGCTGTCTGCATCGCCCGGAGACCGAAGCACGGGGAATGCAAGATTGTGGATCTGTGTGATGAGGGTATCCGGTGGAAAAGAGAGGTTAGATCGAATAGCTAAATCCTGAAGCCCCCTCAGTTTCTCGAGTACTCCCTTATCCCTTCGCTCAAAAGCTCTGCGGTCTGTTGCCCAAATTCCCTTTCGTTCACTGAAAAGACTTTTTGACCATTCTAAAGTTCGCTTCACTGCAAATCCAAAAACTCACCCTCAGGGCTCAAACATTGGATTTGCAGCCGTTTCGCTTCACTAAGAATGGTTACCAAAAACTCTTTAATGCTCGCTCCAGGGAACCCGGGCAACAACCGGTTCCGTCTCGTGGAGCCCTCCTTTCTTTTTATGCTAAAATACAAGAAACTTAACCTCGCTTAGGTAAGGATTCGGTAACCCCAATGGCACGATTTCTAGCCATAGACGTGGGCGCCAGCACTCTGGATGCCATGTTTCTCGACACCCACTCAGGGGATCAATTCAAATTTGTGGCAAAATCCCCAACCCGGACTCTTGCCGAAAGGATAATGGCCTGTAAGAGTAATCGGATCCTCATCACGGGGCGTCAGATGGGGGGAGGCCCTGTCACCGGAGCCATAAAATCCAAAACCCTACAGTGCAGAGTCATGATGACCCGTTCCGCTGCTGAAACCATTCATCATCGCGAGGAAAGGGTCAAAAATCTTGGGGTAATGTTGATTTCCGCAAAGGCGGCCAAGCAGGAGGCCAAAAAAAAGAATACTTCCCACTTCAAGGCCGGAGATATCATAGTTGAGGATATCTTGACCATGTTGAAATCCATGGGGATTGAGCCAGTAGTTGATTTTTTCGGGATATGCGTCCAGGACCATGGAACACCCAAGGAGAAAATCTCATCCCTCGATTTTCGCCACCAAATATTCAAAGGGATCATTGATAAAGACCCAAGGCCCTCTGCCTTTCTATTCGAAGCCGACCGAATTCCCTCCTACTTCCGTCGGATGCGGGCTGCGGCGATGGACGCGAAAGGGATTTCTTTGGGTAAGATATATCTCATGGATACGGGGATGGCGGCGATACTGGGGGCATCCAGCGATCCAACGGTTCAAGGGAAAAGATCAATCATAGTATTGGATATCGCCAGCTCCCATACCCTGGGTGCCCTCGTACTGGATGGGGAGATCGGTGGATTCTTTGAGTATCACACCAGCGCCATTACCCCGGAGATTCTGGAGGCCCTCATCATCGATTTGGCAGAGGGAAGGCTCTCTCATGAGAGAATCGTCTCGGGGGGAGGACACGGGGTCTACACGCGAAAGGCCCCGGGGTTTGATGCGGTGGAGATCATTCTGGCAACAGGCCCCAAGAGGGGGATCCTGAAAGGGATAGGGATACGGGGGATCGTCCCGGGGGCGCCCTTTGGGGACAACATGATGACCGGAACCGCCGGCCTCATTCTCGCCATGGCCGAAAGGGAGGGAGTAACCCTTGAGGACGATGAGGGCGGAGAGGGACGTAATACTCCCCAAAAACGAGGCTGAGAAATATGGTACAGTTTAACTCTTTGCTCATCGCTTTCCTTGCAGTTTTTACCTTTCGATCCGTGTTTCAGCTTACCCTCAACCGGCTCAATATCGCTCACCTTCGCAAGCGGGGAAACGAAGTTCCCCCGGTCTTTCAGGGTTCGGTGGATGGGGAGAAGCTTGGCCGGATTTCCGCTTATACGGCCGATTCCAGCAATTTCGGCATGGTGGTTAGGGTGTTTGATCAAGCCCTCTTGCTGGCAATCTTGTTGTCAGGGTTCCTACCCTGGTTGGCCGAGATGGTCGGCCGGTGGCAGCTGGGCTTCATCCTCCGGGGTTTGGCCTTTTTCGCCGCTCTCGCAATGATCTCCAATCTGCTTCACATCCCCTTCGGTCTCTACAGTACCTTTGTGATTGAGGATCGATACGGGTTCAATACCAGAACCCTTCGGTTATGGTTCGCCGATTTGATCAAAAGCATGGTAATATCGACAATTTTGAGTGGTATTCTTCTCTCGGTTCTGTTGGCCTTGCTCTCCTATCTCGAGAACACCTGGTGGCTGTGGGCATGGGTGATGATTGGGGTGTTCGAGCTGATAATGCTATGGTTATACCCAGTGCTGATCGCTCCGGTGTTCAACAAATTTGAGCCCATTATGGATGAGGCGTTGAAGGATCGGATCGTTTCCCTGATGGAGAAGGCCGGACTCCGGGTTAGAGGGGTATTTCAGATGGATGCCGGCAAGCGAAGCAAGCACACCAATGCTTATTTTACCGGAATCGGTAGGACAAAACGGATCGTTCTCTTCGATACCCTGTTGGCATCTCATCCCGGGGAGGAAATTATATCTGTCCTCGCCCATGAAGTAGGACATTGGAAGAAAAAACATATACTCAAACAACTTATTGTCCTGGAGATCCTCTCTTTGATTGGGTTGTACCTCGTGGCAAAGGTGTTGAATTGGCCCTTCATGTATCAGACCTTCGGTTTCGGAGAACCGGTCGCTTATGTCGGGCTTTTTCTCGTCGGCACGCTCATGGGGCCCCTTAGCTATTTCATTCGTCCTTTGGGATCGTCCATTTCGCGGCGGTTTGAACGTGAGGCGGATGCTGTCGCTGTTACCCTTATGGGGACGGCCAAACCCATGTGCGACGCCCTCAAACGGTTGGCCACTGAAAACCTGGCTAATCTTGTGCCCCATCCGCTCTATGCTTGGTTTTATTATTCCCACCCGCCTCCTGTCGAGCGAATTTCGCGGCTTGAACATATGGAATGAATTGAGAGTTCCCCCGTTAGCTGGGAGATCTATTGAATGGTCTGATGCCTTCTCTCGGTTATGAGAATTGTGCCGAAAACGGCAATGAGGGCCATAATTGCCGAAAGGACAAAAACTAATCGGTAACTCCCTGTTTGATCGAAGATCAATCCTCCCATATAGGCCCAAAAACCTCCGGCTGAGTGATGAACGGTGGTAATAAAACCAGAAATAAGACCGACATGAGAGAATCCGTAGAGTCTACCAATCAGGGTGGGCGTGAGAGGGGCTGTAATAAGATGGGTAAAGCCGAAGCTCAAGGCAAAGATATAGAAAGAGGCCAGATTCTGATATTTCAAGATCAGAAGGAATGACAAGAACCGTAGCAGAAAGGTGAGGGCAATGGGAATCTTATTTCCGATCAGGTCCGAGGCAGGTCCGGCAACCATTATCCCGGCTAAACTCATCAATCCATACCAGGCCAACATGTTGCCCGCCGTGGTGGGTGAAATACCAAAATCGGTAACGAAGGGGATCAAGTGGGTTGTAAGAAAAAAATCGGCGGTACCACAGATGAACATAACGATGAGAAAGAGCCAGAAAGAGCGGGTGTGCATGGCTTCCCTTAAACTCAGATCTCGAAGATTTTCGACGGAAGAGATTTGAGCCCCCTCTCCATTTATTTTCTCCCTATCTTGATAGCCATAGGGCCTATGGCCAAGATCATCCGGGTCTCCTTTAATCACGAGCAATACCAGGGTTATATTGACCACCAACATGATTAAGCCGATGTAGAAATATGAGGCCCTCCAACCATAGCGTAAGGTTAAGATGGTAAAAAGCGGAACGAGTGCGAAATATCCCAAGGAATTACCGGATAGGGCCAAGCTAATGGCAAGGCCGCGCCACTTCTCGAACCATTTGCTCATCATGGCCGCGATCAAGGGGATGGATGTTCCACCCAACCCAATGGCTGCCAAGATTCCGTAATAGACGAAGAATTCCCAGAGGGAATCAATGCGGGAGACGAGAATGTATCCCACCGAGAGAAAAACGGTTGAGATTACGATCACCCATTTAGGCCCATATCGGTCATAAAACCTGCCGACGATTGTGAGGGATAGGGCGTAAAGGGTCATGTTGAGGAAGAAGGCCAAAGAGATTGAGCTCCTACTCCACCCGAATTCTGTAATCATCGGCTTGAACATTACCCCAAAAGAAAATCGAGAACCTGAGTTGAAGAAGAGAATAACAAATGAGGAGGCTAATATATACCAGCCGTAAAAGAGACTGAACTTGGGAGGTATTTTTCTTAGGAACATTATACTTTCCTTCCGCTTTGCTTCAATGAGCTGGTATGGCACGTAGGGAATGGATACCAAAACCCAGAAGAAAGTTAAAGGGAAAAGGTCTCAATAATGGACAATTCTTTTCATACGGGAAGAGAAAGAGATGTGACCGATTAAAATCCTCGAATCACCAGGAGTGAGCTCCGGCGAATAGCGGATATTAGATATCACACAAAGGATCCCCAGAACAGACCCTCGCTATGGAGAGATATGATAAAGGAAAAGATATTCATATCCGCAACCGCTGAGACGAGGAGGGACGGCGTTCCGCGAGGACACCTGAGGCGTTATTCTATGAAGTCTTCATCCAACCGAGATATCTGGGCTTTTATGGTTTTTCCTTCCAGGACCGTATCGTTCCATTGGGCCAAGGCCTTCCAGGCAACATCATATGCGTTCCCCGCACTCCAGAAGAGCCATCCATTGGCCTCTGATTGGTTTAAAGCACGTAGTTCTTCAAGAATATACTCCTCGCTAAATGTCCTGGTCCCGAATGGAAAAGCCTGAATCCAGGGGCGGAGTGTTACTCTCTCCTCCTCGAGAAGTGCGGAGAATTTTTTGCACGTTTCGGAAATAACGAGGAAGGGTTCATCACTTGGATTGGCAATGTTTTGAAAAGGGCCATAGAAATGGGAAGGATAAATCATGGGGCTCATTACATCACAATATTTTGCTAAATCCCGTATTTTTTGGCCTGTCGTCTGGATATCTTCCGAATGTTCCCATCCCATGACCCCAAAAACATCAAGGGATAAAAGGACCTCGTAAGGGGCTAATTCTTTCCGCGCCTGAGCCAAAAAGGCAGTAATGACCTGATGTTTGGGAATCTTTTGCTCATCAAAGCTATATGCGGCATCCCGGGTGTTTCCCATGGCGGGAAAACGGATGTAATCAAACTGAATTTCATCTACCCCCATCTCTGCCAATTCCCTGGCAATGTCGAGATTATACCTCTGGACGGTTGGATGAGAGGGGTCGACCCAGGCTTGTTTGCCTTTTTCGACCCATGGTTCTCCAGTTGTGGCGGAGCGAACGGCCAGGTCCGGTCTCTTCGCCGCCAGAAGAGGATCGTAGAAAAGGACGAGGCGGATGACGACGTGGAGTCCTTTTTGGTGCAAATCGTGAAACAATTTAGCTGGATCCGCAATGATTGAGCTGGCACTTGCATCGATATCTCTGGCCAGAGTTACCCGCGATGGAAATGAGAGCTTCCCCGACATATCCTTCCCATCGAGGATGACCGTGTTGCCTCCAAGGGCGATCAACCTGTCGATCAGGCGGTTCATTTTTCGACAACCCATGGAAAAACGATTGACGTAGATCCCCCTGGCCTCGAAGTCTCTTCCCTTCGGAATAGTCTTGGAAATAATAGGAGTCGATCGAACCAAGGGAATCAGGAGGTGCTGATTTGGGCGAATCAATGTTCCCGTGAGATCGTTTCGTTCCTTAATCTTCTGAATTAAGTCTATTACCGTATAGGCTTCTGTCAGTGGTAAATAGAGGCGTGCAACCTTGGAAAGCGACTCCCCGGGTGAAACCACGTGAAGAAACTCACTCTGGTTTTTGAAATCTCTTGCAAAAATTCCTCCGGGGCAGAAGAAAAAAGTCGTTACGAGCAGTACGGAAAGAGAAGAAATGGTTTTAAGGGAGCAGCTTCTTTTCGCCATTCTGACACCTCATCGACTCCTGGATTGAATCCGCCCCTGAAGGATATGGTTACAAGTTTGCAATAACTGTGCCCAAATATCCGTACTGGGTTGTGGCGTTTTGAGTTTATCTCCTTCGATGCCTCGGACGATTACTCATCAAGCCACGCTAAATCTACGAGTCTCTAGCATGTAAAGGATTAAGAATGTAATCGCGACATCAAATTGTCTTGACAAGAGATGAAAACTTATTACATTTGACTCTATCTTCGGAGGTCTGTTTGAGGGAATTTTCAAGAAGCAGAAAAATATAAGGCCAAACACGTTTCGGATGACCAGAGAGATCTCATTTTTCCTTGAGAAAGAAAATGATAAGGGGGGTAGATATGAATACAGTCGAGAAGTACGCCAAATATGTCAATATCAGCATGGTCGAGAAAGTACAACCCGTCGTGATCGCCAGGGCTAAGAGGGCTACGATTACGGATACTGAGGGAAGGAACTATATCGATTGTTTTTCAGGGATAGCGGTGATTAATACTGGCCACTGTAATGAGCAGGTAGTTGAGGCAGCCAAGGCCCAGATGGACAAGTTGATTCATTGCTGTTCCTATATCTACTATTCCCAGCCGACAGGGGATTTGGCCGAAAAGTTGGCTCAAATAACACCCGGAAGATTACAGAAGAGCTTTTTTGGCAATGGGGGAGCCGAAGCGATTGAAGGGGCTTTGAGGCTGGCAAAACAATTTACGGGGAGAACGGAATTCATTGCCCTCCAGACCTCCTTTCATGGGCGGTCTTATGCGGCGCTGAGCGTGACGGGCAACAACGCGAGGAAGAAAAGGGGGGGACCCTACATGGCGGGGTGCACGTTCCTGCCTGCCCCATATTGTTATCGATGTTTCTTTGAATTGGAATACCCTCAGTGCCACTTGAGATGCGCACGGGCTCTGGAGGACATTATCAGGTTCAACACCTATGACAGCGTTGCTGCTTTCATTGCGGAACCTATCCTTGGAGAGGGAGGGCTCATAACTCCTCCTGACGACTATTTCTTGGAGATCGAAAAGATATTGAAGAAGCATGAGATTCTCTTTCTTGTCGATGAGGTACAGACCGGTTTTTGTAGAACCGGCAAGATGTTTGGCATAGAGCACTATGGGGTGGAACCGGACATCATGGTAATGGCAAAAGGTATTGCGGACGGTTTTCCCTTGAGTGCATTTATCGCACGGGATGAGGTAGCCGATTCGTTCAAACCGGGGGATCACCTTACGACATTTGGGGGTAATCCCGTCTCTTGTGCCGCATCCCTCGCGAATATTGAATTCATGGTAAAAAACAATCTGGCCTCTCAGGCCCTTGAGAAAGGGGAGTTCTTAAAGAAGGAGCTTAAAAAGCTAGCGAAGCGATATAAGCTCATCGGAGAGATTCGGGGGAAGGGGCTGATGGTGGGGATTGAACTGGTTCGTGATAAGCAAAAGACGCCGGCTAGTACTGAAGGCAATAAGATCAGGGATTTCTGTCGCGAGAATGGGTTACTGCCCGGATTGGGAGGCATCCATGGGAATGTTCTCAGAATTCAACCCCCTCTGGTTATAACCGAAGAAGAACTTCACAAGGTGGTGAAAATCCTGGATTCCGCTTTTGAACACATAGAGAATCATCCCGCAAACTCAGTAACTTAGATGAATGAACCAGGGGACCGTAACGTTCTCGGTAAGATGAGAAATTTTAATTTTCCTAATATTCTGAGGAGGATTTCGACACGATCAGGAGGGTCCAGAGTCTCGGTTCGTGAGGGAGGCAGGAAAAAGGGGTGGCCGAGGCCGCCCCTGGGTAGTTCCATCGATCTCAATGGGCGGCGAGGTATCTCCTCATCTCCTCTGGCTCAGCAACCATGGTATCCTTCCCCTCGTCCCAGTCTGCGGGACAGACCTGACCTTCGTGAGTGGTGATGAACTGAAAGGCCTTAAGAACCCGCTTGGTCTCGATTACCGAGCGGCCAACGGAGAGGTTGTTTATCGTGGTGTGCATGATAATCCCATCAGGATTGATGAGAAAAAGCCCTCGCAGGGCAACGCCTTCCTCTTCCAAGAGAATACCGTAATCCCGTGCGATCTGCTTATTTATGTCTGACCAAAGCGGGTAGTTGAGCTTACCACCGAGTCCTCCCTCCTCGCGTTTTGTATCCACCCAGGCCTTGTGGACGTACTTTGAGTCCACCGAGATGCCGAAGATATGGCAGTTGAGTTTATTGAATTCATCTGCCGCATCCGAAAAGTTGAGCACTTCAGTTATTTTAAAAAGAAGGAGAGGAGTGGAATGGTACCGATACTTGCCAGCGTCGTATAAAGATACAATGGAGTTGCTAATAATGTCATCTCCCTCATATTTATCTGAAAATATCGTCACCAGTACGGCAGCTGGCATGTCAGAGAGAAGAGTGTAAATCGCCAGCTGGTCAACTGGCAAAGAGAGAGCTAAGCAGAAGTCGTTATGACAGTGAAACTCTAGCGATGTGTTACCCAACCAGAACTTAAACGTCGATACAAGGTAGTAAACTGCTTAATGTCAAATCATTTTTTCACTTCTTTAAATGAGTTCTTGCAAAATGCCGTTCAATATGATTGGCGTTGTTTCTTGCAACATTTCTTGATTTATGCTAAGCACCCAATACCATGAGCCGTAAGCTCGCGGGCATAAACTTAAATGACCTCCAAAAAGGGCTTATATAAGGAAGTGAGTTGAGAAACAAATATTCAATACTTATGCCTGCGTTGCCTCGTGCCAAGCTGACTTCAAAACACGTCTTACTAATGCCTTTGTAAGACCTATCTTATAGCGGTTCATAGAGAGTGGATGGGCGCCATTTACTGATGCCTCGGCGGTCCGCGAAATGAGCTGTTCTTTCAGCCTCTTCCCTTTGATTATTTCCTCCGCCCTGGAGGCCACATAGGGGAAGGGGGATACACCTCCCAGAACAATTCTAATGTCTTCGCAGATCTCATGTGATATCTGGGCCACTGTGGCTACGCTTGTGAGAGCGAAATCTGTCGAGTGCCTTACCCGGTGCTTTAAGAAAAACTGATAGGTTCTGCCCTTCTGATTTGGGACCTGAACTTCCGTCAGTATTTCGCCGGATTTGAGAACCGTTTCCCTAAAATAGTCTGACCCCAAGAAAAAGTCCTCCAATGGTACCTGCTTTTCGCCGTCAGAGCTCGCTATTACGGCTTTGGCTTTCAATGCGACAAGTGCCGGAGCTATATCGGAGGGGTGCGCCATCACACATTTTCTATAATGCACAATAGCGTGATGGTATCGGTGTTCCCCTGTTGCGGCATAACACTTAGCCCCCCCTTTTTTGTAGCAAATGAAATCTGGGTGTCTAAAGTACAAGCATCGGGGCCTCTGGCAGATGTTCCCTCCTATTGTACCCATATTCTTAATCTGTGTTGTGGCGACCTGCCGAGCTGCCTCCGACAAAACAGTGAATTTTTCCCTTACAACGTCGGATGTTTCTAAACGGTTTAGCGATACCGCGGCTCCTATTCGTAAACCAACTTCTTCGTCATGTATGATTTGGTTCATAGCAGGGATAGATTTGATGTTGACAAGAACCTCTGGAATCTTAAGCTCGGGACCCTCAACCCGGTCTTTCATTATACCGAGCAGGTCTGTTCCGCCGGCGATTACCGTCGCTTTCTCACCAAGCTTGTGGAGCCAGGAAGTCGCCTCCTTAACACTCTTCATCTCTATATGCTCAAAACTCGGGAGTTCATAGAGCAATCAACTCACCTCTTTTTCTTTTTCTCATAGATCGCGTTCATGATCTTGTTGGGGGTCATCGGTAGGTCATTAAGCCAGATGCCTGCTGCATTGTGTATGGCATTTCTTATGGCTGCAGGAGTAGGTGTATTTGTATTTTCACCTGCCCCCTTCGCTGAATACGCGAAGTATGGGTCTTCGCCTTCTACGATGAAGGGATCTATGTGAGGTATATCATGTGAAGTTGGCATCATATATTGTTGAAGGTTCTTATTGAGCATTTTTCCGGTTTTGGGGTCGAAGATCCCCTCCTCTGACAGCGCATAGCCCACCCCAAACTCTATGCCCCCATAGATCTGAGAGATGCACAGCTTGGGGTTGATAGCCCTTCCGAAATCGTAGGCTGCTGCCACCCTCAAAATATTTACCTGACCGGTCTCAACGTCAATTTCCAGCTCTACCGCATTCGCACCAAACTGCGCGAACATGGTATCATCGGGGTTGGGTGCTCTGCTTCCGCTGCCCTTAATAGGTTTATCAGGATCTATGTTGCTGCAGATAGTCTTGAAGGAAACAGATCTAGAGGGGTCTGACTTCACATAGATTTTGCCGTTCTTGGATTCGAGTTCCTCAACGTTCACCTCCAATGTTGGAGCAGCTATCTCGAAAAGCTTTTGTCTAGCTTCCGCAGCTGCCTGTAGGACCGGTGGCCCCATTTCAGCAGTGCACCTCGATGCGTGGCAAGAGGGGGCATACCGCGTATCCCTCGTGTCTCCCCAAATAACTGTTATGTCCTCAGCCCGCACACCCAGCTCTTCCGCCGCTATCATGGAAAAGATGGTTTGTTGCCCACCTCCTATATCAACAACACCGATAAATAGATTAATCGTACCGTCATTCTTTATCTCGACGTCCGCAAGGGCAATGTACGGTGCTAGGCCGATTCCTTGAAACACCACGAAGGACGCCATACCGATACCACGCTTCAGTGTTCCTTTTGAAGCGTTTTTCAAGCTCTTCCTCCTGTTCCAACCGATTGCCTCCGTCACCAGCTTCATACACTCCTCAAGCTTCTTACTTGAGTAAGGAATTTCCCGTTCACGGTCACTAACTGTCGCATGAGGACGAGCTGCTTCCCACGCAGCCATGGTGCCGTGGGTCGTGTAGTTTTTCAATCTCAATTCCAAGGGGTCGATGCCTAATTCTTCAGCTAGTTTGTCAATATGCGATTCCAAGGCAAATATCGCGGGCATATTGAGTGGGCCTCGTTGGGGTCCAGTGAGTTGCAGATTAGTATAGACACCTACTTGCTCAAGATACACATTGGGGCATGCATAAAGGTTCGATGTGTGCCATATGATCTGGATCGAGTAGTAATTATACCCAAGTGCAGCAGCCCCTATATTCACCACTGCCTTTTGGTAAATGGCCGTGAGTGTACCATCTTTCCTGGCTCCCATTTTCAGGTAGATCTTACAGCTCCACCGATGGGGGTGGTTTAAGAACTCCTCCCCTCTCGTCCGCTCCAACCTTATAGGCCTTCCGGTCACCATCGAAAGCTTGGCTGCATAGAAAGAGATCCTCTGGGCATAAGCCTTTGAACCGAATCCACCGCCCAGATACTTAACGATGACCCTAACATTCTCCGGATCGAGGCCCAAAGACTTAGCTATCCACTCCTTTGAATTCCATACCCCCTGTGTTGCGTCCCAGACGGTTAGATTGGGGGGATCCCAGCTCGCCACGCATGCGCGAGTCTGAATCGTCCCGTGATATTGAGCTTGAGTGGTATAGGTATCCTCCATGATAAGATCGGCCTCATCAAAACCATTCTTGGTGTCACCACGTTTGATCACATATTCTTTCCTGTCAAAGAGATCACTTCCCGGATATTCCTCATCAGCGACACGGAGCGGAGGGGGGTTCTTTAAGGTTTCTTCTGCGTCTATCATGGGGTTAAGAACCTCATACTCCACGTCTATAAGTTCCAAGGCTCTTTGCGCGATAGCAATGTCCTCTGCCGCTATCGCTGCAACCTCCTGCCCCTCATAGGTGATGCACTCTGGAAAGGCGATCTGGGGAACCCTATACCAGTATGTGTACCAGGCCTCGGTGGTTTTCCTCGTTAGCACGGCCTTGACCCCTGGGAGCGCCTCCGCCTTGTTCGTGTCGAGCTTTATAATCTTGGCGCGGGGATACGGGCAGCGAAGAATCTTTGCGTAAAGCATATTGGGCAGTTTAATGTCTCCCGAATACTGCGCACGTCCAGTGACCTTTTCAGCACCATCTCGACGATTCAGGGGCTTACCCACGACGGTGAACTCCCTGTCTAATGGAGGGGGAACTGTGCCCCTCACTAACAGTTTGCTTTCCGCCATCATCTATCCCTTTCTTGATGACCCATTTTCTCAGAGACGGCTAACGTGGCCTTGATTATGTTGGGGTAAGAACCGCATCTGCACAAGTTACCGTCGATTGCGCTTCTGACATCATCTTCTGTTGGATGTGGGTTACTGTCTAAAAGAGCTTTAACAGACATTATCATCCCCGGTGTGCAGTATCCGCATTGTAGGGCGTCGTATTCAATGAAGGCTTCCTGGAGCGGATGAAGTTTCTCCTCGTCTGTCAGTCCCTCGATTGTCTGAATTTCTCTGCCCGAGGTCTCAACTGCCAATACGGTGCATGAATACACGGGATTTCCATCGAGTATGACAGTGCAGCTTCCACATTCACCCCGGTTGCAACCCACCTTAGTCCCGATCAACCCCAACTCTTCCCGCAGAAACTCAGCCAACGTCACTCGACAATTGACGTCGGCCTCGACCTTTTTTCCGTTTACGGTAAGTGCGACGCTCTTTTCCTTTTTCGGTAGATTTTCCATTTCAGGCATAGCTAAGCCTCCATGCCGGGATTGCGCACGTTTAACTTTGACGGCTTCGTTAAAAGTCCATCTGCTGCGTTGCGCTGCATCCTTCGTCACTGCACCGTACTTCTATGTACGCCTCATTCCTCAGGATTTGCGCGCCTTGCATCTGGATCTTTTTTCTTTGCCGTCTGATTCCGACTTTTTACGAAATGTTTGACTTTAAATGCAGGGGAGTTATATCGCAAAATTCCTCCCCTGCAATATTCATCCTCAACAAGTGAGATTTATCAATAGTGGATTATTCCCAATTCTTTCCCGCCCCCGCTTTGACAGTTCCCTCACACAGGGGAACGCTATTTTGTCGATTTCGATTTGGGATTTTACGAAAGAACCGAATTCGAACAAC
>CBDUXJ010000013.1:0-19400 GCA_965371165.1 uncultured Syntrophobacterales bacterium
GGGGGCAAAGGAACTGAAGCAAAAGGTTGATTCCCTTTCTTCATCCATGGAATCCATCAAGGAGCGCGCAGGGGTTGGCTTAAAGGAACAGATCGACCATCTCACATCCGTCAAGGAATCCATCAGGGGGAGGACAGCCGGTGCCATCGATCGGCTGGAAAAAGCCGTGAGGGGAAAGCCAGTAGAAAAACCACCCGAGGAAAAACCTCCTAAACCGAGAAGGCCCAGGGCGAAGAAGGGATAAGGCCTTCTATCGGGAATCGAGCATTGTTTAGAAGGGTCCAAGGGTGCTGCTCTTGGCTCTTTTATTATTTCCCTTTTGATAAAAACCCCGTTATTTAAAACACATGGAGAGGGGAAAAGCCATGAAAATCATTATATACATCATCATCATTATTGTCTTCTTCCTAGCAGTTATCTTCGGGGTGAAAAACAATGAACTCGTCACCCTCGCCTACATTTTTGGCTGGGAGACCCCGCCCTTTCCCATATACTATTTGATATTCATTCCCTTCATCATCGGCTTCGTGATGGGGGGTCTCTTTGGGTTTAAAAGATTCCTGCATTTAAATACCACCTTTAAAAAACTCCACAAATCGAACAGGGAATTGGAGGAGAAGCTGAAAAAGGCCAAAGAGGCTCAAATCTCCAGGGAGTACGAAACCCCGATGCTGGAGGAGGAGTCAACGGACACCGAGGTAATCCCCACCACATAACAACGACGGGAGAGGGAAACTCTTCTGACAAGCGTTAGAGAAAACGTGAAGCAAATCCCCCGGAATTACCCCAAACCATCCGATGGATGAAGTAAACCATGGCAGAGGGTAGAACCCTCCAACAACTCAGAAGCGATGGGATGGAAATCTTTACCCATGCCCTAAGAGCAGTGGATCCCGTCGAAGCCGTTAAGAAACACCTGAAATTGGAAGGGGAAGAGCTCAGGGTCAATGGAAAAATCTATTCCCTTCGAGATTATGGCCATATCTCCGTCATCGGGGGTGGGAAAGCCGGGGCCTCTATGGCCTTGGCCGCAGAGGAGATCCTGGGTGATCGAATCACACAAGGGGTCATTAACGTAAAATACGGGCACCTTTCCGAACTGAAAAGGGTCAAGCTCAATGAAGTTGGCCATCCCATCCCGGATAAAAGGGGGGTCTCGGGTGCGGAGGAGATCGGCGGACTGCTTGAGAAACTGGGGGAAAACGACCTTGTGATTTGCCTCATCTCCGGAGGAGGATCCGCCCTGTTACCCTCTCCTGCCGAGGGAATCTCTCTCGAGGACAAACAGAAGATGACCAACCTCCTTCTGGAGTGCGGGGCGAACATCAACGAGATCAATGCCATCCGCAAACACATCTCTAAGCTCAAGGGCGGCGGTTTGGCCAGGCTTGCATACCCATCTACCCTGATCACCTTCATTCTATCCGATGTGGTCGGGGATCCGCTGGATGTCATCGGTTCGGGACCCACCGTTCCCGATAAAAGCACCTTTAGCGAATGTATGGCCATTCTGAGAAAATATAATCTCTTGGAAAAAGTCCCCGAATCCATCAAGGGTCGGATTCAGCGAGGCATCAAGGGAGAAATCGAGGAAACCCCTAAAGCTGGCAATCCCATCTTCGAAAAGACGCACAATGTGATTATCGGAAATAACATCATCGCGGTCAAAGCGGCGGAGCAAAGGGCAAGGGAATTGGGATATAAACCCCTCATCCTCTCTACTTTTATAGAGGGGGAGACGAGGGAGGCGGCCAGAGTCCATGCGGCTATTGCAAAGGAAATCGTAAAAACGAATCATCCCATTGGGTCGCCTGCCTGTGTCATCTCCGGAGGGGAGACCACGGTCACCATTCGCGGGAAAGGCCTCGGGGGGAGAAATCAGGAATTCGTCCTCGCCTCGGCTTTGGATATTCAGGGATTGAAGGACGTCGTCGTCCTCAGCGCGGGCACCGACGGTACCGATGGCCCAACCGATGCCGCCGGGGCAATAGCCGATGTCCATACCGTTAGGAGAGCTCACGAGTTGGGGCTAGACGCCACCGCATATCTCGAAGACAACGATTCCTATCACTTCTTTGAAAAACTCGGAGATCTCCTCGTTACAGGCCCTACCAATACCAACGTGATGGACCTCCGGTTGATCTTGGTGGGATAAATTAAGTACAAATACTGGAATGAGGGGAAGATCACATGGAATAGTGGGCCGATGGATTGATGGAATGTTGGAATGATGGGTCCCCCGCTTCTCCAAAAGATTACGATCAGAGACAACGGTTCTTCTCCAGAGATTGGGGAAAACCGAGGATAAAATTCCATAAGAACGATTTAGACCCCAAGATTCGCTTCCCGATCAGGTACGCATATGCGCAAGACTAAGATCGTATGCACCATTGGACCTGCCAGTGAGTCAACCGAGATCATAGAGGAACTAATCCAATCCGGTATGGACGTGGCTCGGCTCAACTTCTCCCATGGCTCCCTTAAAGGGCATGAGTCCAAAATTGAATCCATAAGGGAGATATCCCGCAGGCTCGGCAGAAATGTGGCCATCCTCCAGGATCTCGCCGGTCCGAAAATTAGAATAGGGCACTTCGAGAAGGGCTACACCATCTTAAAACCGCAGAGTCGGTTCACCCTGACCAGTCGGGATGTAGCTGGGGATGAGCACCAGGTCTCTGTGAACTATCCGAATCTCCCCCTGGAGGTTAAGCGGGGCGATACGATCCTCATGGGCGACGGGGCCCTGGAGCTGGAGGTAACTGAAACCACCTCCACGGATATCCGATGTCAAGTGATGGCGGGTGGACATGTCTCGTCCGGGAAGGGCATCAATCTGCCCTCGGGGACCCTCAAAATCCCCTCCTTAACGAAAAGTGACCGGCAAAACCTCATCTTCGGGATCAAGAAGGGGGTCGACTTTGTGGCCCTCTCCTATGTGCGAAAGCCCGAGGATATCAAGGGCGTCAGGGAGATTATGAAATCGAAGGGGTCTGAAATCCCCATCATCGCAAAAATAGAAACCCGCCAAGCGTTGGATAATATCGACGCTCTATTGGAAGAGGTGGATGGCATCATGGTTGCCCGAGGGGACCTCGGGGTAGAAACCCCTCTGGAAAGGGTGCCCCTCGTTCAAAAGATGCTCATCGGGAAGGCCAATGCGCTGGGGAAACCGGTGATAACGGCCACCCAAATGCTGGGGTCCATGGTCAATAATCCAAGGCCGACTCGAGCAGAGGTCACTGATATTGCCAATGCCATTTTCGACGGCACCGACGCCCTGATGCTTTCGGAGGAGACTGCTGTGGGAAATTACCCCCTTGAGTCAGTCAGAACCATGGCCAACATCGCCACGGCCTCTGAAGAGGGGTTTCCTTATGAGCTTTTCGAAAGGAAAGGCCATGATCGGCGAGGCTATACACCCGATGCTATAAGTTATGGGGCCTGCCTTCTGGCCCGGGAGGTGGATGCCAAGGCCATCGTGACCCCTACGGAATCGGGGATGACGGCCCGGCTGGTCTCTAGATATAGGCCGGTCCATCCAATCATCGCATTGAGCCCAAACGAGGGAATTATCAAGCAGTTGAGCCTCTCATGGGGTGTGATCCCCATAAAGGTTGACAGATTCGAGGATACCGACGATGTGATCGAAAGGGCAAAGCGGATCACGGTGGAAATGGGTTTTGCGAAGAGGGGCGAAAGAATCGTTCTCACCGCCGGCCTTCCCATCGGCATTGCAGGAAACACCAATATCATCAAGATAGCGCTCATTGATTGAGATATAATCGGGATGAGCCTTAGGAGGCATATGGGTGCAGGACGGAGGACTCTTGGTATCAGTTTCTAAGTGGATATTTGTTGGGCAAAAAGCCCCAGAAATTGATAGGCCTCCTCCACGCTCTTGATGAAGTAGGAAGCCTCACTTGCCCCTTTTCGAGGTGAAACCAGGATGGTCAACCCCCGACCTTTCAGTGCCCTGAAGGCATCCTCATCGGTCTCGTCGTCTCCCATATAAATGGGGTAAGGTTTTTCCATCAATAGGTAATCCGATAAAGAGCCCAATATCCATTTCACCGCGGATCCCTTATTCCAAACCACATTGGGCCTCACCTCCAAAATCCTCTTTCCCCGTGTAACAACTATAGTATTGGAGGCCAAGAATTTCTCCATCTCCCGGTAAAAGAGCCTCTTCACACTGGGATGACGTTTAACCGGCACCATTTTGTAATGCACACTCACCGTTAGCCCCTTATCCTCAACCAGAACGCCTTTGAGATCGCTCAACTTCCATTTCAACATTTCGGCTATTTCCCTTAACAGGGGTTTCGCCCGTAATGCACCCTCATTCACATAAGAAATATTCGGACCAGCTATTTCCATACCATGATTTCCCGCCAGGACGAGGCCCTTGAGGCCAATGAACTCCTTCAATTGTTCGATAGCCCTTCCGCTGATGATGCAAACGAAATTTTTTTCGTCTCCAAGAAGTGAAGCGATGACCTCCCTGTGGTCGGGAGACAGGTAGGCCTTGGGTGGATCCTCAACGAGGGGGGTCAGGGTTCCATCATAATCCAAAAAGAAGGCGCGACGATCTTGGGACCTTACCTCCTCAATAATACCGTCTTTATCCTCGAAGAGATATTTCATCTCAAAGAGATCACTGGAAAAC
Source organism: uncultured Syntrophobacterales bacterium (assembly GCA_965371165.1). GTDB lineage: Bacteria > Desulfobacterota > BSN033 > WVXP01. Next base: position 4,667 of record CBDUXJ010000013.1, read on the forward strand.
TGGAAAAGGAAGATCTGAGGGCTCGTCGGCTAACCAACCTCCTCGAAGAAATCCCTCACCCAGTAGTAGATATCCCTTCGTTTAACCAGATCTTGCATCTTTTCCATGCGCGCCCTTTTCTCCCTCGAAGACATCCTAATGGCCCTGTGGATCGTCTCGGAGACAGTCTTAATATCGTATGGGTTTACCAAGAGTGCCTCCGTCAGTTCTTCGGCAGCGCCAGCGAATTCACTCAATATTAATACCCCGTTCTTATCCACTTGCGAGGCCACAAATTCCTTGGCAATAAGGTTCATACCATCGCGGCCCGGCGTAATGAGGGCGATGTCGGCAAGCCGGTAGTAAGCAACCAATTCTTCCCGAGAGAGCGATCTGTAAATATACTGGATGGGGGGCCATCCCTCTCCCGTAAATCGTCCATTGATGCGTCCGATGGTTTCGTCCACCTCTTTCTTCATTACACGGTATTCATCGACCCTGGTTCGACTGGGTACGGCTATCTGGATAAAGAGAATCCGATTTCTGAACTTGCTGTGCTTCTCCAAAAATCGTTCGACGGCCAAAAGCCTTTCCGTTATCCCCTTTGTGTAGTCTAATCGATCCACTCCTAAAATTACCACTCGATCTCCGATGTTGGCGCGGTGTTTTTGGGCTCTTCTCATCACCTGTTTCGTCAGGGCCATATCGTGAAAGGTGTCATAGTCGATGCTGATGGGATGCGAGCCCACCTTGACCTTCCTCCCCGGTAATTCAACGACCCCCGATTCTCTATCCACATCGGCATTGAGGATCTTCTCAACACAGTCGAGAAAGTTATCGGCGTAGCCCTTTATGTGAAACCCGATCTTCTCGCTTCCCACGAGCCCTTCCAGGATCGGTTTACACCACGGTAGAACGCGGAAGGTATCATAGGGAGGAAAAGGAGTATGGAGGAAGAAGTAAGGCCTTAAGTCAGGATTCTGGTAACGGATGAAATTGGGGACTAGGAAGAGGTGATAATCCTGAACCCAGATGATATCCGATGGATTGGTTTCCTCCAGGATCGTCCCGGCAAAAAAGGCATTGGTCTTAAAGTATGTCTTCCAATAGGTACTATTGAAACGGCTCTTTCCGATGAAGCTATGGAGGAGGGGCCAAAGGGTCCTGTTGGAAAAACTGTAGTAATAGTGGCTGATCTCATGCTCCGTCAAATCGACGAACCGGAGCTGATAGCTTCCCCCGCCCTCGGGTTCGGAAACGGTAACCCCCTTCACCTTCGTGGCGCTCCCAGCCCCTCCGTCCCAACCAATCCACAGGCCGTTGGAAAGCTGGAGAATGGGATCGAGGGCCGTGACTAAACCGCCGCTTCCCTTCACATAGCGAATTCCTTCAGAGGTTCGATGGGGGTTATAGGGAAGTCGGTTAGAGACGACTACCAGTCTCCGAGAGCCAAAGAGGTCGCTCAACTCGCCAAATCTATCCCTTACTTCCATTTCAAACCCTATGAATCCATTCAAATCCCATGGTTATGTATTGATGATCCAGACATCGACTCGATTCAACCCTATCTGCTTAATGGATTCGAAGTACGGACCCGGTGAGCCTTTCGACCAACTCAAACCATGATCGAATCGAATTGAACAAAATAAGGGGACGATACTCTTAAGGTTAGGGACCATTCGAAATCAGGGCCATTTCAATAAGAGATAACTATTGTATTTTATACCATTCCCCCGCAGAGTACCATTCCCATCGCAGATTGTCAAGGAATCATCTTCACCCTCTCACGTGAGTTTGTTCCTTCCACCAAGGCGAAATACCGCGAAAATGAGGCAAGAGACCCGGAATTTCGCGAAAATGGAAGCATCATCTCCCATTTTATCCCATATGTCCCAGGATTTGCTTTGACAAGATCACATCAATGGTATTTTAATAGGTATAAGTTCGCACCGAAACGGCCAGGCCCTTGAAATCGATACCACCTCCCTTAGAAGATCTTTGATGGGAATAAGGAGATGAAATTATTTCTCAATAGGTCAAAACAACCCCTCAATGGATATCCGGGAAAGCCCCAAGACCCCCATGAGAGGCGGAAATTTCCCCGATTTGCCGTTGCGAAAAAGGTGGTCTGTTCCCGCTACGGAAGAGAGATAACCATGCGAACCGTCGATATCAGTCTGGGCGGATTGAAACTGGAAGCTAATTTCGAATTAGGGGTGGGTGAGTCCATGGATTTGGCCATTCTGACAAATGGCACCAGAATACAGTGCAAAGGGAGGATCCTTGCAATCGAGGACTTCAAGAATAAGGTTCACGCCAGGTTGTGTTTCGCCCGCACCTCGGACATGGATTTTTGGAAGTTGTCCGATTATCTGGATACCCTTTCTCCGGGAAGGAGAAGATTGGTCCGAAAGGGGGTAATCGGTGGCCTACTCATCCTCTCGGCTTATATCGCCTACCTCATTATCCGCACCTACTTCTTCCGATGATCTTTTGGTATGAGGTTTCCTCTCGTACCGCCCTTTGTTCCGAACGAACTCAAAGCCAAACTCACGCCCACCAGCCCACCTCGATATCCGCGAATAGGTTATCCCGCTTTTCGCAGTCCCCGAGAAATTCCCAATCGCCGATGTGAAATTTGACACCTCGGGCGCGTTTTTGAATGAGATCATAAAGCCTCATGAAGTCCTCATAATGCTCCCTCACCCGGAGTTCAGCGTAATCCCTTGCGCTCCAAGTGCTGATGAGAAATTGCCAATCAGAGCTCTCCAGAAGCAAAAGCTCCCTGGCCAACTGTTCGGCCAACACGGGGGAAATCCCCATGACTACCTTAGGCGAATGCCCCTTTTCGTTTTCGGATTCGGATAAAAATAATGTAATTGGAATCCCCTTGTCAAACTCCCTTCTCGATATTTCCTCAAAAATCCCGCAATGGAACACTTCCGTCTAAAAGGCTAAGTTATGTACCATCGCAATTTTTTCATTGTCTATACTCGGCCGAAGCCTAAAGTTTTCGGTTCGTGATATTGCATCTCATGACATCCTAAGATAAAATCGCAGTAAAACCGTCAAACCCGGGAAAGGATTGGTATCTGTCTGAAGGAGGGTACGAAGGGCCGAGGAAGCTCTGGGGGGAGAAGCCCCTCAATGAGGTAGAGTCTCGTGGCTTCGATTTGAAGACATTCCTTCATTTCCTCGCCTTTCTATCCAGTAAGCCTAACACCACTAAGCCTAACACCACCTGCATTCAACGAGAACGACTTGCGAGAAGGAGGGCTTTGGAATTATCGGAGATATCGAGGAATTGTTCCGAGGGGGTATAAGGAAGTTGAGGGATGAAAGGGTTAAGATGAGGGAATTGTCCGGATTCCCGGATCTCAAAACAACCCGCGTTCACCTGAATGAGCTAAGGGAGCTCTTTTCGCCTGAGGACCGGCTGCTCATACTCATCAAGCCCGACCCTGATTCCATCGCCAGCAGTCTCGCCCTGAAGAGCTTGCTTCTGAAATCCATAAAATACGCCACGACGGCCTATGTTGGGGAAATTACCCGGCAAGAGAACATTGCCCTGGTCAAGCTTCTCAGCATCCCCATGGAGAGGATTGAGGAAATTGATCTTACCGAGTTCAATCGAACGGCTATTATGGATGGTCAACCCACTCACTTCGAGATCCTTGAGAATCATCACTTCGATGTAATCATCGACCACCACCCCATCACCAAAGGCTATAGCGCTTCCTTTAAGGACATCCGTCCCAGCTATGGCTCAACCTCCACCATCATGACCGAATACCTCAATGCCGCCCGAATCAAACCCACAACCAGGCTTTCAACAGCACTGCTCTACGGCATTAAGACGGATACCAACAATTTCGAACGGGATACCCGACCGGAGGATGTGTGGGCCTTCCGCTATCTCTTTCCCAGGGCAAATAAAAACGTGCTCCGTAAGATCGAGCTTTCCGAATTCTCCCCTGAAATCCTCAACTATTTTAAAATGGCCTTCGAGAGGATGAAGATCTTTAAAGACAAGATCTTCGTTCACATAGGTGAGATTGACAACCCGGATGTCTGCGTTCAGTTGGCCGATTTTCTATTGAGGGTGAACAATATCTCCTGGACCGTCGTATCATCCGTGGTCGATGATAATCTGGTGATCATCTTACGAAGCGACGGATACCGTAAGGATACAGGAAAGATGGCTTCGAAACTCTTCGGGGATTTGGGCAACGCTGGAGGGCATAGGTCAGCGGCAAGGGCGGAAATTCCCCTTGGCAATCTGAGGAAGAGGTTACGAGGGTTGACAGAGGAAGCCATTGAAAAATGGATATTCCGAAGGATTAAAGGGTATAGAACAGATCGAATCCCAGCGTGAGGGTCACTGGTATTAGAAGGGGAAGGGATATGTCGCAGGACATTGAACAATTCTCCATATCAGCCCTCAGGGCTTCTTTGGAGTTTTCCCTCTCTGGAGGCTGAGTTCATTCGCCCCTGAGGGAATTGAACAGGTCACTCGCCTCCTCAACGGAGGCATTTTCATGAATGATGGCCCGGAGGGCTTTCATCATGGCTACCGGGTGCTCATGCTGCCAGACATTTCTTCCCAGATTTAGGCCGATGGCCCCTTTCTGCACACCATCGTAGACGAATTCAAAAACCTCACGTTCTGTCTCACACTTGGGTCCGCCCGCCATAACTACAGGCACAGGGCAGCCATTAACAACTTTCTCAAAATTTTCGCACCAGTAGGTCTTAACCACTTGAACCCCTAACTCAGCTGCGATCCGGCAGCACAGCCCGAGGTAACGTGCATCTCTCTTTTCCAGTTCTTTTCCAACAGCCGTAACGGCCATGACGGGGATCCCATAGTTCCCGCACTCATCCACCAGTTTTCCCAGATTTAGAAGGGAGTCGTGCTCATACTCGCTTCCCACAAAGATCGACATGCCAACAGCGGCCACATTGAGGCGGAGGACCTCTTGGATGGACGTGGTGATTCCCTCGTGGGAAAGGTCCTTTCCGACGATGCTGGTCCCACCGGAGACTCTCAGAATAATGGGCGGACTGGTCCTTGGATTAACACAGGAACGTAACACTCCTCGCGTCACAAAAAGACCATCGGCGTAAGGAATTAGGGGTTTGATGGTCTCGCCCGGTTTTTCCAGCTTTCGGGTGGGACCCTGAAAATAGCCATGATCGATAGGTAAAAAGAAACAGCGGCCGTCTGATTGAATCAGCCGAGCCAGACGATTTTGCATTCCCCAATCCATGATAACATCCTCCTTTTAAAATTTCCTTTGTGACTTGATTTTCGGTGATCTATCCGTTCCTCAAGAAACTGGGGGATAAAAAAACAACAATCGAAACGTTTCCGCTACCTTTGGGGCTCGATGATGATCTTGATGGAATCCCTGGCCTCGGCAACCAATTTGAAAGCTTCGCCGATTTCCGCCAAACCAAACCGGTGAGTAATCATCTCCTTAACCCGTAACCGCCGTAATCGAATCAGCTCAAGGGCTTCCACATGGTCTCCCGGACTTCCCGCGTAAGAGGTTGCGAGTGTGATATCGTTTCGAAAGAAAAGATCATTGATGGAAAGGGGAACCGTTACCCCAGGATCTGTCGGTGCAAAAAAGAGTACCGTGCCTCCTCTTTCGACCGATTCCATACCCTGAATCTGAGCAGATCTCACCCCAGTGCAGACCAGAACTAGATCGGCCAGCCATCCATCATTGACCCCCCTGAGCCGAGAGGGGAGGTCCTCTCTTGCATCGAGAACCACATCGGCCCCCAATTGTCGGGCGGCATCCAGACGCTTTTCCACAATATCCGTTGCCACGATACGAGCAGCCCCCTGAACTTTGGCCAGATGAACATGAAGCAATCCGGCAATACCGCTTCCTATGACGAGGACTGTCTGTCCCGGCTGGAGTCGGGCTATCCTCAGGGACCGAAAAACGCAGGCCACTGGTTCGATAAAAGTCGCCTCCTCGAAGGAAACTTCATCAGGAAGGGGATAGACACCCCTGTCCACATTGATTGCCGGCAGACGAACGTACTCGGCGAACCCTCCTGGGTCAAAATGTGTTTGGCGCAACGTGTCGCATACGGTGTGATGTCCCCTCAGACAGTAGCGACACGTGTTGCAGGGCACGTGATGAGATGCGGAAACACGGTCCCCTTTTTTATATTGCCCCACGCCCTCGCCCACCTCAGCAACTTCCCCTGCAATTTCATGGCCCAGCACCAAGGGCACCTTATCGCGGCGATACCATTCCATCACATCGCTACCGCAGACACCGCTGGCCTCAATCCGAATCAGCAGTTCGCCCGGACCGATTTGAGGCACGGGCATCTCCTCAAGTCGGACATCTTGATTATTATAGTACATTGCTACCCGCATGAGGCCTCCCAGCGACACGTTTAACCGCTACAGATATCTTCGGCCGACATAATATAAGGATTCCATACTCTTGTCAAATATCCCCTGACTCCGGCAATATCGGGGTTCTCCTCTAAAGGAACCCAGGACCGATGCTCTCCCTTTACGACGACAGGAGAAACACCCTATAAGCTCAGCCAGCCTCCATCCACAAATATCGTTTGCCCGGTGATGTAGTCCGCTGCATCGGAGGCCAGGAAAACCGCGGCCCCGGCCAGGTCTTCTGGTTCGGCCCATCTGCCCAAGGGGATACGGGCGGATAACTCGGCAAACCGCTCCTTATCCTCCCGAAGTGCTTGAGTGAGCTCTGTGTTTACCCAGCCCGGTCCAATGGCGTTCACCAGGATCTTATATTTCGCCCAATCATTGGCCATGGCTTTGGTCACCTGTGCCACACCCCCTTTGCTCGCCGCATAGGATGGAACTTGTTTCCCCCCCGATATGGAGATGAGGGAGGAGGTATTGATAATCTTCCCCTTCCTCTTTTGAGAGATCATCACCCTTGCAACCGCCTGGGCAAGGAAAAAGGGGCCTTTCAGGTTTATGTTGATCACGTCGTCCCAATCTCTTTCCGAGAAGTCTTCGGCGGAGTTGCGCCGAATAATTCCGGCATTGTTGAAGAGAAAGTCGATCTTCCCAAATTCCCTCACTGCCCAATCTACGAGACTCTGAATATCATCCATTCTCGATACGTCCGCCTGGACGGGAATCACAGGACCTCCGAATTGCCGGAGCTCACGCGCCGTCTCCTCCAATCTCTCTCGTTTCCGACCGGCAATCACAATCTCGGCACCGGCCTGCACAAGACCAGTAGCCATGCCCTTCCCAATCCCCGAGCCACCACCTGTAACGATTCCACTTTTCCCCTTCAAACTGAATTTTTCCAGGATCATCTTTTCCTCCCTAAGAGTGGTAGTTAAATTATTTCCAGGAAATCCCATAGGGACATTGAGCTTGAACCAGGGACCTTCACGCCTTCTTGATCACATATTCGGATGATATTATCGGCCATTCGCCATCGGGGAAGATCTGTAAATAGAGACAATGGAGTTGGAAGGGTATCCTCGGTTTAGGAAGACCTTTGTCATGTCAAGTGAACTTGGATAGGGAGAGAGGAAGATGCCTTATTCAACCTTAATTTTTACCTCCTTTGCCTTTGCCTTCTCCGATTTGGGAAGGGTAATAGCGAGGATTCCGTTCTTATACGATGCCTTAATCTTATTGCTCTCCACCTCCGCGGGGAGTCTAACAGAGCGGGAAAAAGAGCCGTAACTTCTCTCAACGAGGTGATAATCTTCTTCCTTTTCCTCCTTCTCCTGCCTCTTCTCCCCCCTGATGGTCAGGACGTCACCCGTCAAGGAGATGTCGATATGCTTGGCATCTATCCCCGGAACTTCCGCCTTTACCACAAAATTGTCCTTAGTCTCAGACATATCAAGAGACGGAGCCCATTCCCTCTCCCAAATCTTTCCTAAAGGCCTCTCGACGAAAAAATTTTCCCAAAGCCTGTCCATTTCCCTTCTAAGACTGCTTAACTCTCCGAATGGCCGCCATGGGGTCAGTTCCTTCTCTGCCATGAGCGATCACCTCCTACTCATGAAATTTTGGGTTATGAAATAATCGCCTCTCCCCTTTGCCTCAATATAATCTTGGTTCCCAAATTGTCAAGGATTCCGAACCCCGCCTATTATGCATCACGGATTCCTCTCGGCAGGCTTTCGTGCCGTTGGAGAATTCCCTTGCATTGGGGTTAATATTTCAATAAACTCATAAGATCGGCCCACAGCAATAAACTGATGCGCATTTCACTACGATGAACCGAAAAAGGATAATTGTCGTATTATTCTCGTTCTTAATCATCACCGGATGCTCCATTGGTCGCTTTGGCCAATCTTCCTCTATGATCCAAACCATATGCGACAAGGAAGCCGACTTCCATCTCGAAAAGGGCAATTGGGATAAGGCCATCGAATTACACGAAGCGATAATTCGAGAGAAACCCGATTTCGCCTTGGCCCATTATCACTTAGGATTCGCCTATGGCTTCAAAGAGGATCATGACAGGGAAATCGAGGAGTACGAAAAGGCAATACAGCTGGGGCTGAAAAAATTCGATTTATTCTATAACGCAGGCATGGCCTATGCGGAATATCGCGGGGATTATGACAAGGCCTTAGAAGTCTTTAATCAGGCGGAAAGGATTGATCCGAAAAATGACGAAATCCATTACTCCCTTGGCTTAACTTATTGGTTCAAAGAAGAGGAGGGGGAGGCCGTAGCGGAACTGCTGAGGACTGTCAATCTCAACCCCCGCCATATGGAGGCCCATGCTCTTCTCGGAGAGATCTATTCCCGAAGGGGACAATATGACTTCGCCAAGGCCGAATGGGAGATGGTATTGGAGCTAGATCCTCATAATGAAATGGCGAGGAAGAGGTTAAAAGAGATAGAGGATCTCCAACCCGAGTCTCGTTGATATCGTGAGTTCCAACGTAATCCCCTTCACTGAATTGATCACCCACTATTTTCGTGTGGACAGAATCCAAGGGGCCTTCGAGGTCTGTGCTATGAATGAAGGGGTTAAGGTGATCATCAATCCCCGCGGAAAAGAAAAGAGGTTAAGAGCCATTAAAACCCATTTTCCGGTCTTGCTTGAAAGGAGGAAGAGAAGACGATCCGGTAGGCGCCTAATTCATGACATCATGCATAAATATGGGCCCTAACAGGTAGGGCTTGAACAGACATCGAGATGGAGAGAGGAGGATAAGATGATAAGAATGAAAAACATTTTAGTTCCAACGGATTTTTCTGATTTCTCCAGGCTTGCGCTGGATTACGCCATAACTATAGCCCAAACCTTCAAAGCGAGTATTATTTTGATCCATGTGACCCCCGAAAAGGAGCTGGATTCGATTCGACAAATCTCTCCTTACCTGGAACCGGGGAGAATAGAAGAACTCCTGAAAGGGAGGGAATCTGAGGATAGAAAACAGCTCGATGAATTTATTCCTCCTGAGAAGAAAGAAGGGATAGAGACCGAGGCCATCCATAGGGTGGGAACTCCATTTTTGGAGATTATTAAGGTGGCAAAGGAGAAGGAGGCGGATTTGATCGTCATGGCAACCCACGGACGATCGGGCCTGTCGCATATCCTTTTTGGAAGCGTGGCGGAGAAGGTGGTCCGAAAATCGACCTGCCCGGTACTGTCCATAAGACCTCCCGAACATGAATTTACCATGCCTTAACGGATTTCCCCCAAAGCCGAGCGATAGTGAAGGACCTTCGGCTCCTGAGGTAGAGGAGGAGGTATAATTCCCGTGGCATCCCTCTTTTTTAGGGGCCGGGAGGGAACCTTTCAACAGGGCGAATATCATGGAGATGGGGCTATGAGGGTCAAGGTGAAGAAATGGGTAAAGATCGGTATTTTTATCTTCATCGCAGTGGCCGTATTGGTAAGCGTATCAGATGTAAGAAAAATGATCCACCTTTCGGCAAAGCTTGACCCTTACTTTCTCGGCCTATCCTTCTGCGCTGCCTTTGTAAGCTATCTCCTCATTGCTATCTCCCTGAAAAAAATACTGGAGCTGATGGATCTCCGCCTTCCTTTTCTGGAAATCCTTGCCATCTCATGGGTCTCGACATCCATCAACTATGTCTTGTCTTCGGGAGGAGTCGGTGGATTTACCGCCCGGGTCTACTTCCTGAAGAAAAAGGGGGTCTCCTACAGCGATACCATAGTTGTTTCCATCATTCATACCTTTATCATGAACGTGATATTGATGTTATTCGTCCTCATCGGATTTGCAACCTTAATCGCACAAAAACAAATCAGGACCTACAATTTTATAGTATCCAGTTTTCTCATATTTGCCGCCCTCTATATAACGTACTTGGCTTTTAAATCCGTAGTCAACAGGAAGTTCCGGGAAACCTGGATCGACCGCATCGCCCGATGGACCAACAAGCTCTACTCCTTCTTCTCAACTAAGACATACAATCTGATTGAAACCGGGGAACTCAAATCCTTCAAGGCGGAGTTCAATCAGGGAATGGAATTGATGGGGCTGAAAAAGGGGGAATTGAAGGCGCCGGTCCTCTACATCTTCCTCGATTGGGTCGGCTGCCTTCTCACCCTCTATTTCTGCTTTCTGGGCATCCATTATTTCATCCGCCCCGAGGTCCTCGTCGTGGGGTTTGCGGTGGGGCTATTCGCCTCGATTCTCTCGTTGATTCCCGGCGGGTTTGGAGTCATGGAGGGATCCATGGCGGCCGTCTATTACAGCCTCACGGTTCCCCTTGAGGAGGCCAGGATTCCCGCGGGTCCATTGGATCGAGGGAACAGGCTCCAGCAAAAACCACCGAAATAGCAAGGTGTCTTCATAACTGAGGTATTCTTGGTCTCCCCCTATGACTTGTAATTATTGTATTGTTGGTTATCTTTAATAGGAAGAAGAAGATCAAGGACGTTAAAATGGCAAAAGATCCAAAAGAAAGGCGTTATCGTGCTGCATTTTTCCTTGTATTGAGCTTCTTCATTCTTTTGAACTGGGGATTCCCGTCTCAACCTTCTGCTAAGGAAGCTTTGGATGTCATATCGTTGGAAGGAGCCTTTATTGATGTGGCCAATAAGGTGAGGCCTTCGGTGGTCAGCATCTTCAGCGAAAGGACGGTGAGCTTTTCCCCATGGGAGGGGTTTGGGGAGGACTTCTTTAAGGGATCCCCCTTCGAGGAATTCTTCAAGGGATTCGGACGACCCAGAAGGGAGTACAAAGATAAGCAGAGGGGAACCGGCTCCGGGGTGATCATCGACGAGAGCGGGTATGTCATCACCAACCACCATGTCATTGCGGAAGCCGACAAGATAACGGTAAGGCTCTATGACGGCAGGGAATTCGATGGGACGACTAAGGGGAGCGACCCCAAAACGGACCTCGCGGCAGTCCAAATCAAAGGGGAAAACCTCAAACCAGCTACCTTAGGCGACTCCGACAAATTGCGAGTTGGACAGTGGGCCATTGCCATTGGTAGTCCATTTGGCCTGGAGGAGACGGTAACGGTGGGCGTCATCAGTGCCACTGGGAGATCAGGATTTGGAACGGGAACCTACGAGGATTTTATTCAGACCGATGCGTCCATCAATCCAGGCAACAGTGGTGGGGCTCTCTGTAATATTCGGGGAGAGGTCATCGGAATTAATGCCCTGATCATTCAACCAGGACAAGGCATTGGCTTTGCAATCCCCATTAACCTTGCCAAATCCATCAGCCAACAATTGATCAGGCGTGGCAAGGTCATTAGGGCGTGGATTGGCATCGGCATACAAGATCTCACCCATGAACTGAGAAAGCAATTTGGACTGTCGGATAAGGAAGGGGTTCTCATCAACAAGATTTTCCCCGACAGCCCTGCCGAAAGGGCAGACTTCAAGGTTGGGGACATCATCAAGGAGATTGACGGCCAAAAGGTGAGGAATTCAAGGGAGCTGGTTCAACATGTCCTCAAGAAGGAAGTGGGCCAAGAGGCGACCCTCAAGATCATCCGCAATGGGAAAGAGATGACGATCCTCGTCAAGACGGAGGAAATGCCCGGCGAAATCAAGGCTGAAGCCGAAGTACCTGAGACTGAGAAAGGGTGGTTTGGTCTTGGGGTGGAAGAGATCACCCCCCAATTGGCCCAAAGATGGGGAATCACAGCGGATCATGGGGTCGTAATCGTAGAGGTCGAGCCCGGAAGCATTGGTCACAATGCGAGGCTCCAACCTGGGGATGTAATTCTTGAGGTGAATCGCAAAAAGATCAAGGACATAAAGAACTACCAACGTGCCATGAAAGGGGCAAACCGGAAGGAGGGGGTACTCCTTTTGATCAACCGCAAAGGGAGTAATATCTTCGTAATCCTCCAGGAGGAGTGAGAATCGTCAGCCGGTTTGCCGGCCATGAAAAACGGGGGTTAAGACGGTCCGCCTAAAAAAGACCTTGGTTCCCGCCGATTTTCCCGATTTCCTCCGATATGGATCATGCTACGCCATCGTCGTTGCACGTCAAGCTAAATCAGATCTCCGCTTCCTCCATGTGATGGAACAAAGCATTACGGCGACAGTAGTAAATATTTCTGTCGAGGTTTATTTTGAAGATACCGCATCCGAAGCATAAACTCGATATGTATTGGACTTCCGAAGCGTAGAAAGATTGGGGAGCTGAACAATGAAGGTAATACTACAAAGAGGCAGGCTCGAAGCCTTCCCATCGGAGGCAGTCGTGGCGTTTCACTTTGAAGGGGATGAAAAGTTGTTACGGGAGACAGAAGCGATGGACAAGGCCTCTGGGGGACTCATATCCGAGGTCATTCAAAGCGGGGACTTCCAAGGGGAGCTTTATCAACCCTCCCTCATCTATACCAAGGGAACCATTCCTGCCAAACGTATCCTCTTGATGGGACTAGGGAAAAGAAGGGATTTTCATTTAGATAAATGGAGAGGCACCGTTTCCAAGGCTTCCCGATTCCTTCGCGATAAGGGGGTAAGGGAGTTTTCCCTTTGTCCCTACCTCATGGGGGAGCGGAAAATCAGCCTCGAAGATTTTTCCCAGGGACTTGTCGAGGGAATCTACCTCGGGCTTTACCAGTTCAACGAGTTCAAGACGGAGGAAAGGGGGAAGATCAAAGACGTTGAACAGGTCCATCTCGTTACCCCTGAGGAAAAAAGGATTTCCCCTATTCAGAAGGCCGTGGACGCCGCTGAGATCGTTTCAAAGGCGGTTTATCTCACGAGGGATCTGGTCTCTCGACCGGCGAATCGAAAGACTCCCTCGATGTTGGCGCAGGTAGCCAAAGACGTCGCAGAGAATAACGGCCTTAGGTGGAAGGTCCTCAACATGGAAGAGATGAAAGAGCTCGGAATGGGAGCGTTCCTTGCTGTAGCTTCGGGAAGCCATGAATCCCCCAAATTTATCATACTGGAATACAAACCTCCAAAGAGGGGCCTGGATACGGTGGTGGTTATTGGAAAGGCAATTACCTTCGACAGCGGCGGATTGTCCCTTAAGCCTTCGGAAAACATGGATAAGATGAAGCACGATATGGGAGGAGGAGCAGCAGCGATAGGGGTCATGCAAGCCGCATCTCAGCTCAAGCTTCCCCTTCATGTGTTTGCCCTGATCCCCGCAACGGAGAACCTTCCCAGCGGTTCGGCTTACCGTCCCGGAGATATACTCAACTCCTTATCCGGAAAGACCATTGAAGTCATCAGCACCGACGCGGAAGGGAGACTCATTTTGGCCGATGCCTTAGCCTACTCGCAGCGTACCAAACCAAAAGCCATCATCGACCTGGCAACCCTTACCGGAGCCTGTATCATCGCCCTGGGGGAAAACGTGACGGGAATGATGGGAAATGACGAAGAACTCAAGGCAAGAGTCAGGATGGCTGCGGATCGGACAGGCGAAAAGGTTTGGGAGCTGCCCCTATGGGAGGAATACGAGGAACAGTTAAAGAGCGAAGTTGCTGACATAAAAAACGTAGGGGGGAGGCCCGCGGGGACCATTACCGGTGGTACTTTCCTCAAGAAATTCGTGGGGGAATACCCCTGGGTTCACCTGGATATCGCGGGTCCGGTCTGGACAGATAAGGATAAGCCCTACGTCCCGAAAGGGGCGACGGGGGTGGGGGTCAGGCTCGTTGTCCAACTGTTACGGGATTGGAAGGTGAGTTCATGAGGTGGTGATGTTCATTATGGAAATTCGTAATCCAATGGCCTTCTTTCCGGCTAGGAGGGGGAAGAGGGCTTTTCGGAGAAGAGATTCGAGCTATCCCGATGTCTTCACATACCTCATCCTGAGATCGTATAATGCGCTGTCGATCAAAGCCTCCTCCTCCTTTGTCAAATTTCCGCTGGTTTTTTCCTTCAACATCCCGATGAGATCGATGGTCTGCTTAGCCAAGGGGAGGCTCTTCGTGGTTTCCTTTGATGCTGGATCCTGAATCTCACCCAACTGCATGAGGGTTTGAGTGATCAGCGAAAAGACAAAGTTGGAAAAGGTAACCTCGGGGAGGGGAATTTCCCCCTTTTGGCCCTCTTGTCTCTCCTCTTTTTCCTCCTTTTTTTTCTCCGCTTCCTTTTCCCGCCTTTCTCCTTTTAACCTTGCCTCGTCAGCCCTTGGTTTCTTCTCCCTCTTCTCTTCGCCGGGGGCTCGTTTTCCCTCTTCCTGAAAGAAATGCCTTCTATCTTTTACGATAAACCCCTTGCCTTCTTTCTCTTTCTCCTCTTCTTCAATCCTTACCATTCCTCCTACTTATAACGATTGCATATCTTTATAT
>CBDUXJ010000014.1:0-19178 GCA_965371165.1 uncultured Syntrophobacterales bacterium
TTGAGATTAAAGTGATAAGGCAAGGGCGGGAGAAAAAACTGAAGGTTGAGGTGGGGGAACTGAAGGAGGAAAAAGTTGCCAAGGCGGGGGAATTCACTACCGAAAAAGAGCTCGGGATCACCGTCCAAGATCTTACCCCTGAGATTGCGAAACATTTGGGAATATCCGAAAAAGCTGGGGTCTTGGTGTCAGAGGTGAAAGTGGGCAGTCCAGCCCACGAAGCGGGTATCAGAAGGGGAGATATCATTAAGGAGATCGATCGTCAACCCATCGAGGATTTGAAGGGATATAGACGACAAATGGCTAAGTCAAAGGGGAAAAACGAGAATCTCATACTGATTCAAAGGGGAGAAAACACCTTTTTCGTCGTACTGGAAAGGAAATAATGGACTGACGGTATGTTTAAAAGCATCTGGCCGAAAACTGATCGCTGGCTCAATTTCGTCCAATTATTCCAAAGTTTCAAATCCTCCCAATAGCACTATCCATCTATTCAACGTATCTCTGGATTTTTGTTACAAAAAATTGATCCCTTCAGGTTTATCGATTCTCTTTTGGGTAGCCCCTGGGAAAGTAAATATGCAAAAAGGTCACGATTGATCGATTTTCATTCACTTTTTTCACTCCGTTACAGGCCTCTCCATCCTATTAGAATTTCCCGTTTTTTTAAATTTGACTGTGATTTCACTGACTTTTCTAGGGTACAGCTCTCTGACGAATTTTGGCATCTATTTTGCTACTTTTAGCACCTGGCGTTGAATTAACCCATTTCCGAAATTTTCTTGACAAATTTTGCCCATCCCTTTATTTTTAGTTTTAGTACCATTGTTTTTTTTGTGCCTATGCAATACCGCTATAAAACTCCTTCTTGCAGGGTTAAATCATGAACGAAAAGATAGGCGAGATAGCCATTAAGGCAAATCTGATTACGTCCCAGCAGTACCAAAAAGCCGCGGAAGAGCAGAAGGTGAAGGGGGGAAGTTTTGGGGCAAGCCTCATTCGGATGGGAATGGTGAAGGAAGACGATCTTCTTTCCCTTCTCAGTAGATATTATAAAGTTCCATCGGTAAAAATAACCAACATACAAATAGATACGAAGGTCATCCAATTGGTTCCGGCCAGCATGGCCAAGAAACATTTCATCATTCCCATCAGCCGAGTTGGGGCGAAGCTGACCATGGCCATGGCGGATCCGAATAACTTCCTCGCCATCGACGAGATCAAATTCATCACGAGCTTCAATGTAGAACCCGTAGTGGCCTCAGATTACGATATCATCGATGGCATCAAGAAATACTATGGTGGTGGTGGCGGCCTCGATGGGAAGGGCTCTGTCTCCATTGATGCCAGGGATTACACCCTGGACGACGATGATATGAACTCCCTTGAGGAATTCGATGATTCGGATATGATTGATGTGGGCGATTTCGACGCCCTCGTCACGGGAGCGGTGGATAAGGTGGAGGTGGTTGAAGGAAGCGATGAAGGCGAGATGAAATTGGATGATATCGACGCCCCGGTCATCAAACTGGTAAACGGGATTCTAATCAACGCCATTAAATTAGGGGCGAGCGATATACACTTCGAACCCTATGAGAGAACATTCCGGGTTCGGTACCGCGTGGATGGCGTCCTGAGGAAGGCATTGGGACTGCCCATTCAGATAAAGAATGCTACCGTCTCCCGATTAAAAATCATGTCCAGACTGGATATTGCCGAAAAGAGGCTCCCCCAGGACGGTCGTATTAAGTTGAGATTGGGAAAGCGGGAAATGGATTTCAGGGTCTCCGTCCTGCCCACCCTCTTCGGGGAAAAAGTAGTCCTTCGTCTCCTCGATAAATCGGCCCTCCAGTTGGATATGACCAAACTGGGTTTTGAAGAAGTGGCCCTCAGACAATTTCAGGAGGCCGTCCATAAACCCGTGGGCATGGTGTTGGTAACCGGACCAACGGGAAGCGGGAAAACGACTACCCTATACTCCGCCATCTCGGAATTGAATAAGGAGGGCGACAATATCACAACCGCCGAAGACCCCGTCGAGTTCAACTTTATGGGGATTAATCAAGTACAGATGCACGAGGAAATTGGTCTGACTTTTGCCTCGGCGTTGCGCTCTTTTCTACGACAAGACCCCGATATCATTATGGTGGGGGAGATTCGAGATTTCGAAACGGCCCAGATAGCCATCCAATCCGCCCTTACAGGCCATCTTGTTATGAGCACCCTCCACACCAACGACGCCCCCGGAACCATCACCAGACTCGTCGACATGGGGATTGAACCCTTCCTCATCACCTCATCCGTCCTGCTCATCTTAGCCCAAAGGTTGGCGAGGAAAATCTGCTCAGAATGCAAAGAACCCATCGAAGTCAATCCGAAACTGCTACTGGGACTGGGTGTCCCTCGGGGAGAGATAGATGGCTTTACCACTTACAAGGGGAAGGGATGTTCCATATGCAGCAACACCGGATATAAGGGGAGGATCGGCCTTTATGAGGTAATGCCCCTTTGGGATGATCTGAAAGAACTTGTTCTATCCAGGGCCTCTTCCTTGGACATTAAGAAGGGAGCGATAAGACTGGGGATGAAAAGCCTCAGGAGGGCCGGCATCGAAAAAATCGCCGAGGGCATGACGACCATTGAAGAAGTGTTGAGAACCACCATGGATGATCAGAAATGAGCATGAAGGCTTGATTCGAGAGGGAGGATAAAATGCCGGAACAACAGCAGCAAGAGCAGTTAGATCTACAGAAATTATTACATATGATGATCGAAAAGAAGGCATCGGATTTACATATTACCACGGGAGCGCAACCCCAGTTTAGGATCGATGGAAAGCTGGTTGAAGCAGGTTCCCCCCCCCTTAATGCCTCCGATACGAAGGGAATCTGCTATAGCGTCCTGACCGATGCCCAACGCCATCGATTCGAGGAGGAAAACGAGTTGGACTTCTCCTTCGGCATTAAGGGGCTGAGCCGCTTCAGGGGAAATGTGTTCGTCCAACGGGGGGCCGTGGCTGGAGCTTTCAGGGCCATCCCCTATGAGATTCTGAGTTTTCAAGAACTGGGAGTCCCGCCCGTCGCTAACGAGATGCTCAAAAAACCTAAGGGGCTCATCTTGGTAACGGGACCAACGGGGACGGGTAAATCCACAACATTGGCCTCGATGATCGATAAACTCAACAGCGAACGAAGCGCCCATATCATCACCATCGAGGATCCCATAGAGTACCTCCACCGCCATAAGAAGTGCATCGTGAACCAACGAGAGGTCAATACCGATACCAAGAGTTTCCGCGGGGCCTTAAAACACATCCTGAGGCAGGATCCGGATATCATCCTCATTGGCGAGATGAGGGACCTGGAGACCGTCGAAACCGCATTGGTCGTCGCTGAAACCGGTCATCTCACCTTTGCCACCCTGCATACGAACTCCTGTGTAGAGACCATCAATCGGATCATCGATGTCTTCCCACCGCATCAGCAATCTCAAATCAGGGCCCAGATCTCCTTTGTCCTAGAGGGGGTGCTCACTCAACAGCTCCTTCCAAAGGCAAGGGAACCAGGAAGATGCCTGGCGGTTGAGATCATGATCCCCAACCCCGCCATACGCAACCTTATCCGCGAGGATAAGATCCACCAGATTTACTCCCAAATGCAGGTCGGCCAGACAAAGTTCGGGATGCAGACCATGAACCAATCCCTCCTCTCCCTCTACCAGAGGGGGTTGATCACTCTGAATGATGCCTTGGACCGGAGCCATAATTTGGATGAATTAATGGGGATGTTGAAGGCGACTGGACAGGTGATTGACAGGAAGGTGGGCCAGGCCACCACACCGTATAAGGTTTAAACCGGATGACCTAAGAGGAGCACGTCATGCCGAGATATAAATGGGAAGGAAAGACGCTCAGAGGAGAGAAGAGGAAGGGGGAGATGGAAGCCCCTGATGAAGGGAGCGTCAGGACTCACCTCAGGCAACAGAACGTAATTCCAACCAAGGTAGTGGCAAAGGGAAAGGAAATCTCCTTCAGCCTGGGTAAGCAGAAGGTTAAGCAGAGAGACGTGGCCGTTTTCACCCGACAACTGGCTACCATGATCGATGCGGGCTTACCCCTCGTACAATCCTTGGATATTCTCTCCATGCAACAGGAAAACAAAACCTTTAAGGAAGTTATCAAGAATATCAAGGAAAGTGTTGAAGGTGGTTCCACATTTGCGGGGGCGTTGGGAAAACATCCCAAGACCTTCGACGATCTGTACGTCAACCTCGTAGTCGCCGGTGAAGAGGGGGGGATTTTGGACAACGTCCTCAACAGGCTGGCTATTTATATCGAGAAGGCCGAGTCCTTGAAGAAGAAGATCAAGTCGGCTCTGGTTTACCCCGCCACCATAGTGTGTGTAGCCGTCATTGTGGTGGTTGTCCTGATGATATTCGTCATCCCCGTCTTTGCTGATATGTTCCGCTCCATGGGGCAAACCCTCCCCCTCCCCACTCTCATCGTCCTCGCCATGAGTAACATGATGAAGAAATACTTCCTCTTGTTCATCGTTGCCCTGGTCGTCCTCATCTTTCTTTTCAAAAGGTATTACGCCACGGAGAAAGGCAAGTTGGCCATCGACAACCTCACCCTCAAACTCCCGGTATTCGGTCCGCTGTTCCGTAAGGTGGCCGTTGCCCGATTCTCGAGAACCCTGTCCACCTTGATCACAAGCGGAGTTCCCATCTTGGATGGTTTAACGATCACCTCGAGGACTGCGGGAAACAAACTGATCGAATACGCCATCATAAAGGCTCGCACGAGTATCAGCGAGGGAGAAACCATTGCCGAACCCCTGGCGAGGAGTGAGATTTTCCCCCCCATGGTCACCCAGATGATTGCCGTTGGAGAATCCACGGGATCCCTCGATTCGATGTTAAGCAAGATCGCTGATTTCTACGAGGAAGAAGTCGATGTCGCCGTCGCTACCCTGACCTCCCTTCTGGAGCCATTATTAATGGTCTTTCTGGGAGTGACGGTTGGTGGAGTCGTCATCGCCATGTATATGCCAATATTCAAAATAGCAACGGTGGGGGTCCATTGAGGAACACGGGAGACCTCCATAACCATCATGGAAAACCATCAACGCCTCTCCGAATCGTGGGAAGATAGCATTAAGAAGCTGAAGGTGTTGGTGATTTTTCGTGTGATCATCATCACCCTCCTTCTGAGCATTATCCTCTTCATCCAATTAAAAAAAGGGGTGGCCTTTTTTATTACCCCCAATAACCTCGTCTACTACTTCATCGGCCTCACCTACCTCATCACCCTCATTTATGTCCCCTTGCTGACCAGGACGAGGGACGTTCAAAAGTTCGCCTTCGTCCAACACATCGTGGACGTCCTGCTGATCACCCTACTGATTTATTTAACGGGGGGGATAGAGAGCTTCTTCGTCATCGCTTACATCTTCTCCATCATCAGCGGAAGCATCATTCTCTATAAAAGGGGGGCCTATTTCATGGCCTCCATAAGCAGCATTGTCTATGGAACTTTTCTGGATTTGGAGTATTACGGAGTTATCCAGCCCCTGTATAACAGCCTATCCAGTGGATATCACTACAGCGGTAGTTACGTGCTCTATCGAATTCTGGTATATGTCGTGGCCTTCTTCATCGTCGCCTTCTTAAGTAGCCATCTTGCAGGGGAACTCCGAAGAAAAAGGAGTGAATTGATCCAAAAGCAGGACGATTACGAGAAGCTGGAAGCTTTCAATCGGGATATCGTCCAATCCCTCGATAGCGGCCTGTTGACCATCGACTCCGGTGGAAAGATTACCTCTTTCAATAAGACGGCCCAGAAGATTTTGGCATTGGACTCCGATAAAATGGAGCAAATCCATATCCAGCGGCTCTTTCCCGATATCGATGAAGCATTGTTCAGGATGGAGGGTAACTCCCCGAAGGCCAATTCGTACCAGCGATATGAGACTACCTTTGTAGATAAGACGGGGAAGACCCTCTTTTTGGGTTTTTCCGTCTCCCCCCTGAGGGACAATAACGATCGGGTAACCGGCAAAACCTTTATCTTTCAGGACATCACCACATTCAAGGAGATGGAGGAACAAATTAAACGCTCCGATCGAATGGCAACCATTGGACAATTCGCGGCGGGCATAGCGCATGAAATCCGAAATCCCCTCACCTCATTGAGTGGATCTATCCAAGTCCTGAAAGGGGAGTTGGAACTGAAGGGAACGAATCGCCATCTCATGGACATCATTCTGAGAGAATCGGAGAGGCTCAATAATCTGATCACGGATTTCCTCCTTTTCGCCCAACCCCCCAAGATCAGTAAGGAGAAGATGGATATTGGTCAGGTTATTGACGAAACACTACAGTTATTCAAGAATTCGCCAGGCCACAATCGAGCTATCAAAATTGTCAAGGAGCTTAAGAGGGAGATTTTTGTTTTAGGCGACCAGTATCAATTAAAGCAATTGTTTTGGAACCTGTTTATCAATGCCGCCCAAATAATGCCAAATGGAGGGGAATTAAAGGTCAAGCTCGAAACGGCCAATGCCGCCGGGACCTCGGGTCGATTTCAAGGAGGGAAAGAGAGAGAAATGACTCCCTTCGCAAAGATATCCGTCTCAGATACCGGTAATGGCATTAATCCAGATGAAAAGGAGAAAATTTTCGAGCCCTTTTTCACGACAAAGGAGGGTGGAACCGGACTGGGCCTCGCCATTGTCCATCGAATCGTGGAAAATCACGATGGATTCATTTCCGTCAACAGTCAACGGAACAAGCGAACGACTTTTGAAATTTTCCTATCCATGAAAGGAATCTTAAATTCTTAACTCTGGGATATCGGCATGGAAAAAAAGAAAATTTTAGTGGTAGATGATGAGCGGAGCATGAGGGAATTTCTCGGAATTATGCTCACCAAAGAGGGTTACAGTGTGACTCAATGCCCCGATGGAGAGACGGCTTTGAGACAGGTGGAGGAAGATATTTTCGATCTGGTCATCATGGATATCCGAATGCCCAATATGGACGGAATCACCGTTTTGGAACGCATAAAGGAGATCACCCCGGAGACCATCGCCATCATGATAACGGCTTTTGCCTCCACCGATACCGCGGTTCAAGCGATGAAGAAAGGTGCCTATGACTATATCACAAAACCCTTCAAAATCGATGAGATTAAGCTCATTATCCGCAACGCATTGGAAAAGAAGGCCCTGGAAAAGGAAAACATCCTATTAAAGCGCCTGGTTGAAACCAAATACAGTTTTGATGAAATCCTCGGACAAGGCCCCAAAATGTTAGCCCTTTACGAACTCATGGAAAAGATAGCACCAACCAAAACGAACATCCTCATTACCGGGGAAAGCGGAACGGGAAAAGAATTGGTGGCCAAGGCTATCCATTTCAATAGTCCCCGGAAGGAAAAGGGTTTTGTTACGTTGAACTGCGGTGCCATACCTGAAAATTTGTTGGAAAGCGAACTCTTTGGGCACATGAAGGGGGCTTTCACCGGAGCGGTATACAATAAGCGAGGCCTCTTCGAGGTGGCCGATGGGGGATCCATCCTCCTTGATGAAATAGGCGAATTGCCCCTATCAATGCAGGTGAAGCTCCTGAGGGTAATACAGGACTTGGAATTCACCCGTGTTGGGGGCACGGAACAGATCAAGGTCGATGTCCGGATCATTTCGGCCTCCAATAAGGACCTAGAGGAGGCCGTCAGGGAGAAAAAATTTCGGGAAGACCTTTACTACCGGCTTAATGTTATCCAGATCAAATTGCCGTTGCTCCGAGAACGGAGGGAGGATATCCCCCTTCTGGCCGAACACTTTTTCAAGAAATACGCCCAAGAATTGGACAAGGATATACGGAAAATCTCCCCCGATGCCATGAAACTGCTCGTCAATTACGACTACCCCGGAAATGTCAGAGAACTTCAAAACATCATCGAGAGGGGTATTGCCCTGGAGAGCAATAATACTTTGACGGTTGAGAACCTCAAATCCTATATGGATGAACAGCGAGGAATCAAGAGGATTGATGATACCCTCTTCGACATTCCAACCGATGGGATCGATCTGGAAACGGTCGTGGGGGATTTGGAGAGGAGCTTATTGCTAAAGGCATTGCAGAGGACAAAGGGGGTTAAGAAGAAGGCGGCCGAATTGTTGAATATCAATTTTCGATCGATGCGATATCGTCTTGAGAAGTTTGGCCTCAACACCAGGGACTAAGGGGATTCGAGGCCCTAACCACCTGAATAGCCTACCGGAACCACATAGAGGGGTTTCAACTCGGCGGGAAGATTGAGCACTCGGGATACATCTTCATCGTGAAAGGCACCCACCATGACGGAGCAAAGTCCCAGGGCCTCCCCCTGTAAGGCCAAATTCTGTCCCAGGTGACCCACCTCTATGTGCACATATCTCATCACCCCCCGTTCTCCATAGCTAGCAGTGGTTCTTGAATACTCCGCACATATCACGAAGGATAGTGGAACCCTCCTGATGAAATCCTGCTCCAGACAGGCAGAGCATAATCCCTTCCTCAAGTCTCCCGGGAGATGATGGATTATGAAATGTTCCTTAGGCACGTACCGATAAACCCCTCCATCCAAGGATTCAACCCCGCCTTCACCCAGCAGCACGAAGACTTCAAGGGGATAGGTAGCCCCAGCCGAGGGAATGGTTCTGTAATACCCCCTCGTCATGCCCTGACAAGCCCATAGAAGTTGAGAAAGTTGGCTTTTCGTAATGTTTCTGCTGGAAAATACCCTGGTACTCCTTCTCCTTAAAATGACCTCCTCGAGGGAGAGTTTCCCCTTTAACCTCGGCTTGGGAAGCGCAATTGGTTTCTCCATTTCGAAACCCCTTTGAAGTCTGTGAAAAAGTCGTTCTTCGCTGATCAAAACATTTTTTTGAGGAGAAAACCATTGTCCCTTCGCTTTGATGCTTCCGAAGTGAGCCTTTCGGGGTTCGCAGGCGGGGAATACTTACCCCTTCCAGCCTCTAAAGGGCTGGCCTTCCCCTCCCTGCTTACCCTCGATGGGTACCCCACTTCTCCAGCAGATTACGCTCAGGCACAATGGTTTTCTCCGGAAATGAAGGAAACTCTAGAACGAAAAAATGTTAATTCTCGATCAGAACTCCTTTTCCTCGTTTTTCATGATCTCCTTTTTTGATTCGGCCTATTTCCTCTTGAACAATTTATCAAGGTGTGGGTAATCGATCTCCAAAAAGATGGGCCTTCCATGGGGACAGGTGGAAGCAAAGTCGATACTCCCCAGATCACGGAGCAAGTTTTGCATCTCCTCATCCCTCAAAACCCGGCTTCCCCTGATTGCCCCATGGCAGGCCATGATCGTAAAAATCCTCTCTGTCATAGCCTCCCCTTGAGGAGCCCTGCCCTCGGAGGCCAACTTTCCTATAATATCCTTGACCAGGGACTCAATGTCCTCTCCCGCCGCAACCTGGGGAACCGATTTGACCACGAAAGTTGTATCACCGAAGGCCTCGATCTCCACGCCCAACTTCTCCAGTTCGTCCTTATAAACACCCAGTATATGCTCATCAGCAGAAGATAACTCCATCATGTGGGGAAAAAGGAGTACCCGTCGAACAACGGCGGCGTTTCCAAGCTGGTGCTTTAACTTCTCGAAGAGGACCCTCTCATGGGCCGCATGTTGGTCAATTAATACTAATCCCTGAGGTCCCTGACATACGATATAGGTTCCCCCAATTTGACCCAACGGGAAAAGGGAAGAATAGAAGCCCCCTGGTTGGACCTCCCGGGAAAATTCCGGGAATAAGAGACTCCTTCCGCTCTCTTCTCCTTCCGTAGGCCCATATTCCCCCACTCCCTCTCGAGTTTCACCGTGAACCCCCTTTTCTTGCCAGTAGGTCTCTACGGCACGAGAAACCCTCTCATCACCCGGGACTGCTTTCAGTTGAGACTGAAGGGCCAGATGGATCGAGCGGTAAACCTTCTCTTGATCCCTGAACCTGATTTCCCTCTTGGTGGGATGGACGTTAACGTCTATCCCATAGGGTGAAAGATCCATGAAGAGAATGGCAATGGGGTAGCGATCCCTGGGGATGAGAGTCCGATAAGCGTCGAAAATAGAACGACTAACAATCCTATCCCTTACGAAGCGCCCGTTTACATAAGTGAAGATGGACTTGGCCGTTGAAAGGGTCAACGTAGGTCTCCCGATATAACCCCGAAGGGAAATGGTTTCATCTCGAAATTCCACAGGGATTAACCCCTCATAGGTATCCCGTCCAAGGATCGCTTCTATGCGGATCGATGGGTCGTTGGTCTTGGGGACATTTAAGACTTCCCTTCGGTCGTGAACCAGCCTAAACTGGATGGCGGGCTTGCACAGAGCCATCTGGTTCACGACCCTATGGATGTGAAAAAATTCCGTGCCCACTGATTTTAAAAATTTTCGGCGAACAGGGGTATTATAAAAGAGTTTTTTTACCTCCACGCTTGTTCCCACAGGCGAGCCGGCGTCGGAAACACGGACCTTTGTACCGGCCTCTCTATATACCTCTGTTCCAACCTGAGATGTGCCATCTCGGGCTATGAGCCTCATTTTGGAAACAGAGGCAATGCTTGGCAAGGCCTCCCCCCTAAATCCGAGGGTCTGAATAGTATACAGATCCTCTTCGTTCTGCACCTTGCTGGTTGCATACCGCTCCGTTGCCAGAAGGGCGTCCTCCCGGGACATACCACATCCATTATCCATCACCCGAATGGATTCCATTCCCCCTGCCTTGATATCGACGAAGATTAAAGTGCCTCCGGCATCGATGGAATTCTCTATAAGCTCCTTAACCACCGAAGCTGGCCTTTCCACTACCTCCCCCGCTGCAATTTTAGCGATTAAATCCTCCGAAAGGATTCTAATCTTCGAGGACATACCCCCTCCTTTGACGGGGCGCAATGTTCTCGCCTTACTGGCTCAAACATTGGTGCTGCGGTGTTGCAGTCAAAAGATGGTGCTGCTGTAGTGCAGTTCTGCAGTGCTGCGGTCAGATAGAAGTTATCTGGTGTTACGGTGCTGGGATACACATTTTAGTTCAACTAGAGGGATAAATTAGTGCTCTGAGTTTCATTTCCCAATTTTTCAGAGAAGTCCTTTATTCAAACCGGACGATATGATATCCGAAGACTTCCTCAACCTCCCTCGCCATAGTATCAGATGGAGCCACATTGAACTGATCTGAAAGTGAGATCACTGTTTCGCTACGATTTGGGATAATGATGTGGAGGAAAACCCGGCACCTCCCCCTTTCCTCCAAGAGGATGGACTTCAACCTCTCCAGGAGTTCCTTGGTCAGCCCGGGTGTCGTGAGTTTAATATGAACCCTGGAGAATGACCTTTCCTTTATTTTGGAAAAGGGTGTCACTTCACTGGCCTTAATTTTGGGGATATCCTCCCCCGTATCGAGGATTCCCTTGACTAAGATCGGTTCATCTCCCTTCAGATAGGGCAGAGATGAGAGGAACACATCCGGGAATAGGATGACCTCGATAACTCCCTTCAAGTCCTCCAACGTGGCAAAGGCCATTCGTTCCCCTTTTCGCGTGGTGATCTCCTTGAACGTGCTCATCACCCCGCACAGTTTGACCTCTCTTCCGCTAACAAATTGGGCCACACTTACCGTATTCTCACTGGTAAACCGTTTGATATCCTCCTCGTATCGGGCCAACGGATGGCTGGTGATATAGAACCCCAGAGTCTCCTTTTCGAAGCTTAATAACTGATTTTCGTGCCATTCCTCGATATCCGGTAATTGGTGATGTCCCCTTTCAGTCGTTCCCCCTCCCCCATAAGTGGTAAACAGGTTGACCTGTTTGTTTACCCTCTCCCTCTGCCTCAATTGAGCCATTTCAATGGCCTCATTCAGTGCGGCCATCATTTGTGAGCGATGGGCCCCGGTGAAATCGAATGCGCCGCATTTGATTAGACTCTCCAACACCCTCTTGTTCACCTTCCTGAGGTCTACCCTATGGCAAAAATCGAAGATGTGTTTGAAAGATCCATTTTTCTCCCTCTCCGAGATAACGGAGTCCACTGTACCGCTTCCCACATTTTTAACCGCTGCCAAACCGAAGCGAATCTTGCTTCCAATGACCGTGAAGTCCTTATAGCTTTCATTGACATCGGGGGGGAGGATCTCGGTCCCCATATCCTGACACTCGCCGATATATTTGACGATCTTATCAGTGTTCTCCATTTCACAGGTAAGCAGTGCCGCCATGAATTCTACTCGATAGTGGGCTTTTAGGTAAGCCGTTTGATAGGCGATAAGAGCATATGCCGCACTATGGGATTTGTTAAACCCATATTCGGCAAACTTTGCCATGAGATCAAAGACCCTCTCTGCCTTTTGGGAATCAATTCCCTTTTTCCTCGCCCCCTCCTGGAATTTCTCCTTCTGTTTATCCATCTCCTCGGGATCCTTCTTACTCATGGCCCTCCTGAGGACATCGGCGTCCCCAAGGGAAAAATTGGCCAGGGAGCCGGCTATCTTCATAACCTGTTCCTGGTAAACGATCACTCCATAGGTCTCCCGAAGGATCTCCTCCATCTGGGGAATTTCGAAGCGGATGGGCACTTTGCCGTGCTTCCGTTTAATAAAATCATCGACCATCCCGCTTCCCAGAGGACCCGGACGGTGGAGGGCCACTAAAGCGATGATATCATCGAAGGACTCGGGTTTGAGCTTTACTAAAAGCTCTTTCATTCCCGAACTTTCCAACTGAAATATGCCCGTCGTTGCACCGGAACCCAATAGCTCAAAGGTCCTCTTGTCCCCCAAATCCAGGCGGTGGAGATCGATCTCCCTATCCCCTTTTCGATTGATCATTTCCACCGCCTTATCCAGTACGGTCAAGGTCTTGAGGCCGAGAAAATCGAATTTGATCAATCCAATCTTTTCCACATCCCCCATGGCATACTGGGTAATAATCTCGCCGTTCTGACCGCGGTAAAGCGGAAGATATTCCATTAACGGCTTATTGGATATGACCACACCCGCTGCATGGGTGGAGGCATGTCGGACCAAACCTTCCAGGGATTTGGCGGTGGTAATCAATGACCTCACCCTCTCCTCAGACTGCATCAACTCTCGAAGGTTGGGTTCTTGGAGCAGAGCCTGATCCAGCGTGATATTCAAGGTATTCGGGATGAGCTTTGCAATCCGATCTACTTCGTTATAGGGCATATCCAAGGCCCTACCCACATCCCTGACCACCGCCTTGGCCTGCATCTTACCGAAGGTAATGATCTGCGCCACGTTGTCATTCCCGTATTTCTCGGTGACGTATCGAATCACATCATCCCTTCTCTTCATACAAAAATCAACATCCACATCCGGCATGCTGATCCGCTCAGGGTTTAGGAACCTCTCAAATAAGAGTCCATAGCGAAGGGGGTCGAGATCGGTAATCCCCAGCGAGTAGGCAACGAGGCTTCCGGCGGCAGATCCCCTTCCGGGTCCAACGGGGATCCCGTTCTTTTTGGCATAATGGATGAAATCGGAGACGATGAGGAAATAGCCGGAGAAACCCATGGATTTAATGGTTCCGAGTTCTTTCCCCAGCCTTGTAAAATATTCCTCGGGACCTCGGGCAATGGTCTCTTCACCCGTTCCCATTTCGGATAACCTCTTCTCTAATCCCTCCTTTGCGAGATTCTCAAGATAGGAATCCAATGACTCACTTCGTGGAACGGCGAATCTGGGAAAATGGTATTCCCCGAATTTCAATTCCAGGTTACACTGATCTGCGATCAGCATCGTATTCGTAATCGCCTCTTCCCGACCAGTAAACAGGGTTTTCATCTCCTCTGGGGACCTGAAATAGAACTGATCCGCTGAGAACCTCATCCGGTCCGGGTCATTGATGGTCTTTCCCGTCTGAATACACAACAAAACTTCGTGGGCCCTGGCATCCTCGCGCCTCAGGTAGTGGCAATCGTTGGTCGCTACCAGGGGCAAAGAAAGCTTATCCGCCATCGCGGATAGTTTTTCGTTTATCTCGCCTTGATTCTCCACACCGTTCTCCATGATCTCCAAGAAGAATCGATCACAGTCGAATATCTCCGAGTATTCAAGGGCGACTTTTTCCGCTGCGTGCTCTTCACCTTTATCGAGCAAAAAGGAAATCTCTCCCTTTAGGCAACCGCTCAGGCCGATCAATCCCTCGTTATATTGCCTCAAAAGGTCCTTATCGATCCGCGGCTTATAATAGAACCCCTCGAGATGAGCCAGACTGATCAATTTGATTAAATTGTAGTATCCCGGTTTATTCTTGGCCAATAAGGTGATGTGATAGGACCCCTCGCTCGCATCCCTCGACTTCTTTTCAAATCGGCTCCGGGGTGCCACGTATATTTCGCATCCTATGATGGGTTTGATTCCGTTCTTTATGGCCTTCTGGTAAAATCCTATAGCCCCGAACATATTACCATGGTCCGTCAGGGCTACTGCCGGCATCTTATATTGTTTAGCCAATGCGAAGAGTTCCTCGAATCGAATGGCTCCATCCAAGAGGCTATATTGGCTGTGAAGGTGCAGATGAACAAATTGTCCTTTATTCATTCCTTCTCCTTATCGGTCCGGAAATAAACGGTGAATTGACGAGGTTAGTTTCTCGGCCACATCGTCGAATGTTCGGGCTACAAACCGTTTTTCGCCTATATGTTGTATTATTTATTTCTGATAACACAATATATAGGATCTGTCAAGAAAAAAAATGAGATCTCAAAATGACTTGAGTTTCCGCTTGAGAACACCTTTCTCCCTAAGGTTAACCTGCTTGAGAAGCGGGATTCCGTTCGAGGGTAAGCAGACTTCGGGATTGCCCTTCGACCATGGACCTTTGATTCTGGACTCGGGATGAAGAACTGAGACCGATGGCACACCCCAGTGGGAAGGGAAACCCTCGCTCCACCGTCCGTTATGAGTTGAATTTTTCACAATATTTGTTATGGCAGGGTCAACTTAAATGATCATGAATGGTCATTCCTTGGGAGTAAGGCTATTCCCATTCAATGGTACTGGGAGGTTTCGAACTGATATCGTAGACCACCCTATTGATTCCCTTTACCTCATTGGTTACTCGGCTTGAAATTCTCTCAAGCACGGTATAGGGAATCCGAACCCAGTCAGCCGTCATTCCATCAACGCTCTTGACCGCCCTGATTGCGAGGACATTCTCATAGGTCCTCTCATCTCCCATCACCCCCACCGTTTTCACTGGGAGCAAGACGGCAAAGGACTGCCAAATCTCTCGGTAAAGTGGCCTACGGGATATCTCCTGGCGCACAATATCATCCGCTTCCCTAACCAGAGAAAGCCTTTCCGGAGTCACTTCGCCGATAATCCGAACGGCCAACCCCGGCCCGGGAAAGGGCTGGCGGTTAATGATCCTATCGGAGATACCCAACTCCTTGGCTACCAATCTAACTTCATCCTTGAACAATTCTCGAAGGGGTTCGATGAGTTTCAGCCCCATCTTCTCCGGAAGTCCTCCCACATTGTGGTGAGACTTAATCGTCGCGGAGGGTCCCTTAAAAGACGTAGACTCTATGACGTCGGGATAGAGGGTTCCTTGGGCGAGGTACTTAATCCTGCCTAATCTCCTTGCCCATCCTTCGAAGAGATAGATGAACTCGTTCCCGATAACCCGCCTCTTTTCCTCCGGGTTGACGACCTTTTCTAATTTCCTCAAGAAGTGTTCCTGCGCATCGACCCGGACCAAGTTGATCTTGAAGTGGTCCTTGAACACTGCTTCGACCTCATCGGATTCATCTTTCCTCAAAAGTCCGTTATCTACGAAGAGACAAATGGACCGTTCGCCTATGGCCCTATGCAAGAGGACGGCCACCACTGAGGAATCGACCCCGCCGCTGAGGGCGCAGATGACTCCCTCCCTTCCCACATCCCTTCTGATGGTGCTAATGGCATCCTGGACGAAGGATTTCATAGTCCAGGATGCCGAGCACCCGCATAGTTTATAAAGGAAATTCTTCAAGATTTCGATCCCCCTGGGGGTATGGACGACTTCCGGATGAAATTGAAGGCCGAAAAGCCTTCCTCCCCTACCCTTCATAGCAGCTGTGGGAGAGTTTTTCGAATGAGCTATTGTTTGGAATCCGTCGGGGGGCATCTCTACCCGGTCTCCATGGCTCATCCACACGTGATGCCTTGTCCCCTTTTTACCAAATCCCGCAAAGATATCAGAAGGATCATCCACTACGATCTGGGCCTTCCCGTACTCCCTTTTGGGGGCTCTGATTACCTCACCCCCCAAGAGATGAGCCATTAACTGCATTCCATAACATATTCCAAGGATTGGGATACCCAAATCCAAGAGTTCGCGCTGAACTACGGGGGCATCATCGTCATGAACGCTCGACGGACTACCGGAGAAAACGATTCCACGGGGATGGAATGTCTCTATATCTTCCAACGGCATATTGAAGGGATGAATCTCACAATAGACCTGGCACATCCTGATTCGCCTGGCAATCATCTGAGTGTACTGAGAACCGAAGTCCAGTATGAGGATTCTCTCATGATGGATGTTCTTCATGGTGTCAATCTCTCTATAAGAGAAGAGCAAACGATTCACCCGCGAAAGGAATTCAAGGACTCAGCGATATCCGACCATCGCCGCCTACCTTGTACCGATACGGTTGATCACCCTCTGAAAAGAGATCCCAATCGGCCAAAATCCCTGAGGAGACCAATTGTTGTAAATCCTCGGGATATTCTCCTCTTTCCAATACGTAGATTTCCAGTGCCTTCAAAATCTTTGTCCTATGCGAGTCTCCCGAATAGGCTCGGGGTAAATTCAACTCCGGCTTCTCGATCCGAGAGTTGATCACTACATCCTTAAGAAGGGGCCTAAAGAAGACGATCAAGAGGAAGATTATTGCGGAGAGAACCCCGAAGCGCAGAAATAGTGAGATATTTCTGAAGGTTTTTCCACTCACTAAATCCCTGAGGCTCGGTCTCTCTATGCCTACCCTTCGAATGAGCCCTCCTTCCTCCAATTTCGCCAGGAAGTCATAGACCTGAAATTTCCCCAACAGGCTTCGATCTGCGATCTCTTGGACGGTACGTTTCCCATCCAGCAAACCATGAACCACTTCCCCTTCCGCGGATACCTTCTCCCCGTTAATCTCCCCCAATTCCCCTATGTCGTATCGTTCCCCCATCTCCTCGGCGGGAACCTTTTCAAAGACGATATAGGGTGAAGAGATCTTCTTCTCTATTCCTGACCACTCGTCCAACATCCGAAGCACATTGAGCAGAGCGTTCTCCGGGCTCAACGCCAATGGGATCTTTCGATATTTCTCTACGAGTCTCAGGTCAAACCGAAAATTCCCCTCTCCCCATTGGAAGAGATCATAAATCGTCTCATAGATTTGATTCTGGATGACCCTGAGGACTTCCTCCTTTTTCAACCACTGTAAATCGATGAGGATTTCCCCCAAATATTGTAATGTCTCCTCCTGAACTTTCAGGGCCTGATCCAATTGTTGCTGGGTGATTACCTGGGCCTTGACGAGAATCTCCCCCAAGAGGTCCTTCCTGGCCCGATAGTTGGAGAAGACGTGGACGATCATCCCATCCACGAAGTAGATCTCAACCTTCTTCCTTCCATGTTGAACATTCAAAACACCGGTCTTAAACTGTTGGCCAATGAGCTGAATGATCTCCGTGATGCTAAAATCCCTTAGATCACCTTGTAGCGCCATCCTTCCTCCTCATAATGGCATTCTGTTCTTCTCCAAGGCCTGTTTTTGTCTCTCGAAACGGGATATACTCCTGAGGGAAATGAAATAAAAGCAAGCGAAAAGTCCGATAATAAAAACCCCGTCCGATAACGGTGAGGGTGCCGGAACGACCTCAGAATTCCTGATCAATCCATGCCAGTAGACTATTCGCAGAATAAATATGGAAAAGATAAAGAGGAAGATAACCCCCCTTATTGTGTAATTCCTCCATACGTGACCCCCTCCCAAGAAAAAAAGGGAAAGGATTTTCGAGATTACCTCTTCCCTCTTCCGATATGCCCTAACCTGAGCCATCTTCTTCACCTTTATCTTGGGGTTGAGGCCTTCTTTTTTCACGAAAAGACGATAGCAGCCCGGGCAGATAAAATCGCCCTCCGCCCTTCTTGGATAGACTCGCCGGCTGGAACTGCCGCAGAGGGAACACTTTCTCATGCCCCCCTTCCGTTTCGCCCGTATTGAGAAAATCACCACTATACATAAGAATAATAGAGGGGAAACGAATCCCCACCGTCCAGTTAACGGCCTCACCCATACTGAAACAAGCCCTCCGGGATCTATCCATCTGCCCATGAGATGATAAATGGCACCCTTCCACAGGCTAAGAGCCGAGAGGGTCTCGTCTATGACGAAACGATTCATATTGCCGGTTTCGATTTCCAGGTAGTGATGGATTAATTGGGGGTTCAGTTCAGTAGCCCTTTGTATGGACGGGTCAGTCTTGACCAGGGTCTTGGTTTTTTTCGAATTCGCCCGATAGAGGTTGAAATGAAAGGATGCCTTTCGAGGGTTCAAATCGATGGCTTTGCTATTAAACTCGATTGCTTGATCGGCATTGCCCATTGCCAGGTAAACGTTTGCCAAATTCGTCATGGCCTCGGCAGCCGAGGAATCATTGGATATAACCCGCTCAAAATAATATTCAGCCTTTGGATAGTTTCCCTCCCTCTTATTGACCAACCCCAATGTGAACAGGAGTCGTGTATCTCGGGGGTTGGTCTTAAGTTGTCTAACCAAGTCCTCCTTATCTCCATGGTTCCATGTCTCTTCGTTTGCCTTATAAATGTTTAAATGGGTGGTCCCTGATTGATCCAAAAAATTGGAGCAGATATCCATAGCCCAGGGGATATAGACGACCATGATGAGGAAGAGAAGGAGCATGAACCTTTCCCGCTTCCCCATGGAAACCCAAAATAGAAGGACCCAATACATAAAGGCCCACATGAGATTCAGTTGTAAGAAGAAGGGGAGGAGAATGCCCGCTATCTTTAGAACTGCCAAGATAATCTGAGAAACTTGAACTTTGAAATTCTTCGTTAAACCCTCAAAATAGGGGGGAAAATATTTAATA
>CBDUXJ010000015.1:0-18743 GCA_965371165.1 uncultured Syntrophobacterales bacterium
ACTATTGATCTCGGGAAGATAGCGCCTCCGCCCAAAAAGGGTGGTCACATACCCCTTTTTCCTCGCCTCACTTAGGGTGGAGTCGATGTAGTCCTTCACGCCCTGATATCTTTGAAAGTATCCCTCGATATATGCTGAGGCCACCTTGGGTTCAATATCCAACTCCTTTCCCAAGCCGAAGGCGCTCATACCATAGATGATCCCGAAGTTGATAACCTTAGCCTGTCTTCTCATCTCTGGGGTAACGTCCTCAAGGCCGACTCCAAAAATATTCGAGGCCGTACGTGCATGGATGTCCTCATCCCTATGAAAGGCTTCACAAAGGGTGTTATCCCTCGTGAGATGGGCCAAAATCCTCAGCTCGATTTGTGAATAATCCGCCGAGATCACCAACCAGCCCTCTTCGGGGATAAAGGCTTTGCGGATCCTCTTTCCCTCCTCGGATCGAATGGGGATATTTTGGAGATTGGGATCGCTTGAACTCAGCCTTCCCGTTGCCGTAACCGTTTGATTATAGGAGGTATGTACCCTTCCGGTCCGGGGATTGATCAACTTGGGAAGGGCATCGATATATGTGGATTTCAGTTTGGAAAGTCTCCGATATGCAAGCAATTCCAGGGGGAGATCGTGTTGTGGAGCCAACTTAGTCAGAACCTCCATATCCGTTGAAGTTCCCGTCTTGGTTTTTTTAACCTTGGGAAGCTTCAATTTTTCGAAGAGTATCTTACTCGACTGCTGGGAGGAGTTGATGTTGAACTGCTCCCCGGCTAAGAGGTAAATCCGATTTGCTATGGAGGCGAGTTGAGTTTCGGACTCCTTGGACATCTCCTCCAGCAGGGATCGGTCGATTTTAACCCCGTTCATCTCCATGTGGGCTAAGACTTCGATCAGGGGAATCTCCACCTCGTCGAAGAGGTCCTTTAGCCCCTCATCGGCCAACTTGGGAAGGAGGGTGTGGCTCACCAGGAAGGTGACATCAGAATCCTCGCACGAATAATTCTTGGCAGTGTTCAGGTCCACTTGATCGAAGGTCACTTCCCCTTTCCCCGATCCCACTACGTCCTTATAGCTGATCATCCGATGATCCAGATATTCCCGGGCAATTTCCTCCAAGTTATGATTATGCTTTGTGGGGTTCACGAGATAGGATGCCACCATGGTATCGCACTCTATCCCCCTCAACTCGATGCTGCTTCGTTTGAGGAGCACATATTCGTATTTAATATTTTGACCGTATTTCTTGAGCTTCTCATCCTGAAAGAGCGACTTCAACTCGCCCAGGACGAACTCCTTACCCAATTGCTTCGGAACCCCAGGGTATCGATGTCCCAGGGGGATATAATACGCTTGATGAGGATTGGAGGAAAAGGAGAGGCCAACGAGCTCAGCCAGCATGGGGTCTCTGGAGGTGGTCTCGAAATCAAAGGCAAACTTTCGGCACCCTTTTAATTCCCCTACCAAATTCAAAAAATGATCTTCCTCGGTGACTATATGATAATCCTCCTTGGATAGTGTTTCGCTCGTTAACTCCTTGAGAAATTTGCCGAACTCCAGTTCACGGAAGATCTCCTTGAGCGTCTCCACAACGGGCTCGGACAAGGCAAAATCCTTTAGGTTATACTCAAGGGGAACATCCGTAGCGATGGTGGCCAGCCGTTTACTCAACGTGGCCTGTTCCCCAAACCTGGTAAGGGCTTCAATCAGCTTCTTTCTGGGTAATTTCTCCCGATTGGCGAGGAGATTTTCGAGCGTATCAAACTGCTTGATCAACGCGCCGGCCGTCTTCTTCCCTATCCCTGGTACTCCAGGGATGTTGTCTGTCGAATCTCCTGCCAGGCCCATGATATCCGTTATCCGCTCCGGCTTGACGCCATATCGCTCGACCACCTCCCTCGTGCCGGAAGAGCGATCCTTCATGGTATCCAGGGTGTAAATATGCTCATCGACCAGTTGCAACATGTCCTTGTCGCCCGTCACGATGACGACATCCATCCCCTTTTTGGCCACCTCCTTGGCGATGGTTCCTATGACGTCATCGGCCTCGTAACCTTCTTTCTCGATAACGGGGATACTATAGCCCTGGATGATCCGTTTAATATAGGGAATTTGAGGCTCTAAGCCCTCCGGCATGCCCGGACGGTTGGCCTTATAATCGGGATAGATCTCGTCCCTGAATGTGGGGCCCTTGACATCGAAGACCACTGCGACATATTCGGGCTTCATGTCCCTGAGGACTTTGAGCAGCATGGAGGTAAAACCGAAGATGGCGTTGGTAGGAAAGCCTTTAGATGTGGATAACCGGCCGATGGCATGGAAGGCCCTGAATATATAGGAATTCCCATCAATGAGGAAAAGGCGTGGTTTCTCGGGCATATCAGACTATTCCCGGGGACACGGCGAAAAGCGGTGGGGAAGCAGCCGGGCGGAGAATTATCCATCCGGCGAGATCCCAATTATTTGGTTCATAGAGGGAGGGGTACATGAATTTGATTGCCCCCTTGGCCTTTTGCCATGTACATGGCATCATCAACCAGTTTTATGAAATGCTCGAGCTCTTTATCGGAGTTGTATTCGGCCAAGCCTATGCTGACGGTAATATCTCCCAACTTGGCCCTTTCGACCAAACTTCTAAGCCTTTCCGCTATCTCAGAGGCACGATCTGTCTTTACCCCGATGAGAAGGACGGCAAACTCATCACCTCCATACCGATAGCCCGAATCGACCTTCTGCCTGATGCATTGGGCAACGATCCCGCCAATCTTCTCCAATACCCTATCACCTTCGATATGGCCGCGGGTATCATTATATTTCTTGAAATTGTCCACATCGAACATCATGAGCGAAAGAGGCATCTTTTGGCGATCGGCCCTTATTGTCTCCTCCTCCAATTTCTTGTAGAAATGCCTGTAGTTATAGAGTCCCGTCAAATCATCAGTAATGGAAAGCCTCATTACCTCCTCCTCAAGGCGTCCCTTTTCCCTTAATATCCGGGATTTATCTAAACATCGGTTTATGATATGAACCAAATGGTCCATCTCGAAGGGCTTCTTGATAAAATCCGAGGCCCCTTCCTTGAGGGCCTGGATAGCATTGTCCACGGTTGCATATGCAGTCAACATAACAACGGACTGATCCGGGGTTTCCTTCTTAATCTTCCGGAGTGCCGTGTTCCCATCGATGCCGGGAAGGTTGATATCCAAGAGGATGACATCGGGCTTTATCTGGGCCGCCTTCCGGACACCTTCCTCTCCTGTGGATGCCGTGAATACATCGTGTCCCTCGGATTTAAATAATTTCTGTATGATATTGACGGTATCCGGGACATCGTCAACGATGAGGATCTTCGCTTTATCGTCCTTTTTTGACTTTTCCATCTCTCCTCTACTTTGCTAATGGGACGGTGAAGTAGAAGGTACTTCCCTTTCCGACTTCGGAATCGACCCAAATCTTCCCCCCATGTTCCTCGACGATTCCCTTTACGATGGTCAACCCCAATCCGGTCCCGCCATATCGTCTTCTGTCGACTTGGTAGAATTCATCGAACACCTTCTCGTATTGATCCTCTGGAATTCCAACCCCCGTGTCGGAAACCTCGGCCAAAACCACATCGTTGTCTCGCCGGGCCGTAATCCTCACCTCCCCGCCTTTTGGGGTGAATTTAAAGGCGTTGGACAAGAGGTTGATATAGATATCGTGGAGCCGATCCTTATCCGCTTGAACGTAAATACCCCTGGGAATTTTGATCTTTATATCGACGCGCTTTTCGACGGGCTTGATATCCTTTACATATCCTTTGACGGCCCTCAGGAGATTCACCTTCTCCACGAGGAGGCCGATCTTTCCGGCTCTGATTCTCGCCATATCCAGCATTTTATCCATGATCTCTTGGATTCGCTTGGTATTTCGCTGAATGGTCGATAGGTACTGCCGCAAATTCCTCGGTATCGGTCCCTCCCTTCCGCTGAGGATAAAATCGACGTTGGCCTTGATGGCGGTCAAGGGGGTTTTAAGCTCGTGGGATGCGGTACCCAGAAACTTGGATTTCATCTCATCCATTGCCATCAATTCCCTATTGGCCTTCTCCAACTCCTTCTTGGCCTCATTAATATCCTCTAAGATATTGAGCGTGGCCTTTCGGGCCTCGGACAATTCCCTTACATTCCGTCTCAGTTTCGCAGTCCTTCCCTCAACCTTCTTTTCCAAAGTCCTACTGTAATCCTCCAGTTCCCCCCGTGAATCCTCAAGCTGTTTCACCATTTGGTTGAAAGATCTGGCCAAATCCCCTATTTCGTCGTTCGTATTGATAGTTACGGGATGGCTCAAATCCCCCCGTGCGATCCTCTGCGTCGCCGATACCAGCTGACCAATGGGGTTAACGATGATATCCACAAGGAAGATGGTAACGACAATGCCAATTCCCACTATCGCAAGAATCAGAATCCCGACGTGTTCCTTGACCCCGGCCATTGCTGCATCCATTCGGTGGAGGGAGAGCCCCAAGTGAACAACTCCAATCGCATCTTGGGCAACAGGCTCCCTTATCAGCCGTTGCCACAGTTCAGATAGTTGGTCCGATTCCACTCGTAAATCCCTGGAGGAGACGGGTAGTTTGGGCTGTGGAACCTTTTCCCCTCGCCACGACTTAGTTTGAATGGGAATAGACAAAATCAACAGGTGAACGTTCTTTTTCCTTCCCGCGTAGGCCGCTGAAGACGATTTGGCCAGGATAGCTCCTTGGGCATCTTGGATCAAACAAAACACCACTTCCTCTTCACTTATCGGTCCCCTGACCAGGGTCTTCAGCATCTCTTGGTTATTGGTTAGGACGGCATAGAGGCTGTTATAGGCCAGGTTGCGGACGAGCGTCCGGCCCTTGTGTCTCAGATTGGCCTGAATCAGATCAACTTCCCGTTTGATGAAAAACCAGCTCATGACGATGGAGGTCAGTATGATTAGCAGTACGATTGTCAATATGAACTTTACGTGAATGCCGAACCGGATCCTTCTCCTTCCCAATAACCTCCCTACTCTTATTAACATCCGGTTCACCGGGTCTCCTCTAAACCAGGATCGTCTTGTCATCCATCCCATCGCAGGGAGGAAAGAACAGCCCCCCTTAACCGACACATCCCAATGATTTAGCAGTCCCTGCGCTTCGGCTCATAGATGCAATATGGCTCTTCTGCCAGATAATCCCCCGTCATTTCAAAGGCCCTTGCTCGGCACCCTCCACATACTTTTCGATATTCGCAATAACCGCATTTCCCCTTATAGTTGTCCTCATCCCGAAGTTCTTTGAAGAACGCACACTGCGCCCATATAGATTCAAAGGAATTATCCCTTACATTTCCACAGTCTAGTTCAAGGTAACCACAGGGCTGAACCACCCCCGTACTGGAGATAAAACAGAAGGAGATTCCCCCCATGCACCCTCGCGTGACGGCATCGAGGCCGTAATGTTTCGTCGTAATGGGCTTCCCCTCCCGCCGAGCATGCTGTCTCAAAACCCGGTAAAAATGCGGGGCACAGGTTACTTTCAAGTGGAGGGAAACGTGGTCCCTCTGCTCATAGAACCAGTGTAATACTTCCTCGTAGTCATGGGGGGAAATGGCCTGGCCTGCCAACTCCTTGCCCCTCCCAGTTGGGACCAACAAAAAGAGATGGTGGGCAACTGCCCCCAAATCGACTGCTAGATCAAGGAGTTGAGGGAGTTGATGGAGGTTGTGCTGGGTAACTGTCGTGTTAATTTGAAACTCCAGCCCTACCTTTTTTGCATACCGAATCCCTTTTAACCCGCCCTCGAATGATCCGTTTACGCCTCGAAACTGATCGTGGCTTTCCGCATCAGCACCATCCAGGCTGATGCTAATCCTCCGTATGCCCGCGGCTAACAACCTCCTTGCATCGTCCTCGGTGAGGAGGGTCCCGTTGGTGGCCAATACCATCCGCAATCCCTTCCTTGTCCCGCATTCGGCTATCTGGTACACATCCGGCCTCAGCATTGGCTCCCCACCCGTTAAGATAACGACGGGGTCGCCAAAGGAGGCGATGTCGTCTACGAGCTGGAGGCATTCTTCCGTGGTGAGCTCCCCGGGATAGGGACCTTCACCAGATAGAGCCCTGCAATGTAAACAAGAGAGATTGCACCCGCGGGTAATCTCCCAGGCTACCATTCTCAATGGCGGCGCAGGGGTTTGTTCCCGGTCAACCCTTCTCATACTCATATCCGTTTAGCAGCCTCTTTGGCGAAATAGGTCACGATGATATCGGCCCCAGCCCTTTTGATGCTCAAAAGGGATTCCATCATCGCCCTCTCTCCATCTACCCATCCCAATTGGGCAGCTGCCTTGATCATGGCATACTCCCCACTCACACTATATGCTGCCACCGGGATACCGAATTCCTCTTTCACTCGGTAGATGATGTCCAGATAAGGAAGGGCGGGCTTAACCATAACGATGTCAGCTCCCTCGTGTATGTCCAGGCGAACTTCTCTGAGGGCTTCCTCGGCGTTGGCGAAGTCCATCTGATAGGATTTTCGATCCCCGAATTGAGGTACCGACTCCGCCGCTTCCCTGAAGGGGCCGTAATAGCTGGAGGAGAACTTAGCGGAATATGCCATAATGGGGATTTCGCTATACCCATTTTCATCCAATGCTCTTCGTATGAACCCAACCCTCCCGTCCATCATATCGGAAGGGGCCACCATATCTGCCCCCGCCCTCGCATGAGATAGTGCCTGTTTTGCCAACAATTCCAGGGTCGGATCGTTCAGGATTTGGTCGCCCTCCACCACTCCGCAGTGACCGTGACTGGTATATTCACAAAGGCAGACATCGGTAATCACCAAGAAGTCGGGGAGCTCCTCTTTGATCGCCCTCACCGCCCTTTGAATAATACCATCATCCGAATATGCTTCCGTGCCCATCTCGTCCTTTCTCTCCGGAATCCCGAACAGGATAACTCCCGGTATGCCCAAACCCTCCGCCTCCTCGACCTCCTCTATAATATGATCGATGGAAAGCTGAAATTGTCCGGTCATGGACGAAATGGGGGTTTTAACACCCTTTCCTGGGCAGACGAACAGGGGATAAACGAAATCATCCACGCTTAAGCCCGTCTCCCTCACGAGTCTCCTGATGCGTTCGTTCTTTCTCAATCTCCTCAAACGGAGCTGGGGAAAATACATCTTTTCCTCCCTATCGATGGGATTTCGATACTTAACCTTTTATTTATAGCCCATTTTGCCAGTATTGTCCAGTGAAATTAATTAGATAGCCTATCCTCCTTTCGCCCGGCAACTCCGTTTCAAAGATGAATTTACCGGGGCAATAGACCTACTAAGGATAATACCACGAGGATTATGAGATGAAAATAAGGGGGACCGGCGAAATCCTCATAATGGAGACTGAGAGCGAAAGGAAAATTAGGTTTTCCCCCCAGAGGCCCCCTTGAAATAGTCAACGATGGCCTCGGTAAGGGCCCGGATGGTAAACGAATTGGGGACAATATGGGAGGTTATTCCCCGCCTCTGGAGGGTATTTGCAGTGATGGGGCCAATTGCTGCTATGGCCACTCCAGCCAACGGGTTTTTTAAGCCACCCTTCTCCTCATACATGTGGATAAAGTGGTTCACTGTCGAGGAGCTGGTGAAGGTAATGAGATCAATTCTATCCTTCTGAAATATCCTCTCTTTTTCCTTTTTACTGACATTGGGCATTATCGTTTGATAGACCACGACTACGTCTACTGTTGCCCCCAATTTGCGCAATTCCTTTGGAACGAGGTCTCGGGCCTTCTTGGCCCTGGCTAGCAGTATTCGTTTTCCCTCCAATTTCTCAATCCCCAATCTTTGAACCAAGGCTTCGGCACAATACTGATCTGGAACCACATTCACCTTCACCCCTGCCTTTTCGATCTCCTGAACCGTTCTGGGCCCAATGGCACAGAACCGAAGATCATTGAACTCCCTCAATCGCCTCTTTTTTAGTCTCAGCCGCTTGAGGAAAAATTTAACCCCGTTTGTGCTCGTAAAAATGATCCAATGGTAGGTCTCAAGGTCCCCTATCGCCCTGTCTACGGAGTCCCAGCTATCGGGGGGAACGATCTCAATGGTCGGAAATTCGATCACGTGGGCCCCATATCCCCTGAGCAACCGGGTGAGTTCCCCCGCCTGCTCTCGAGCCCTGGTGATAACTATTTTCTTTCCCAACAGGGGCTTTTCCATTCTCCCCTTTCCATCTACGATGCCCGGGCGATTTCCTTCCCGTAAAGTTCCTTCAATATCTCATCTGCACCCTGGGAGAGAAGGCTTTCGGCTAA
This sequence comes from uncultured Syntrophobacterales bacterium, assembly GCA_965371165.1. GTDB lineage: Bacteria > Desulfobacterota > BSN033 > WVXP01. The sequence continues at coordinate 8,323 of CBDUXJ010000015.1, forward strand.
GGCCATCCCCAACTCCTGGGCTTTTCCCATCTCCCCCTCAATCCCGCCCTTGATCAACTTCCTTCCATCGAGATCCCCCACGAATCCCTTCAGCGTCAACATACCCTGATCCGATACGCTTCCCCAGGCGCCAATGGGAACTTGACAACCTCCTTCAAGCCTCCTCAAAAAGGCCCTTTCAGCCATAATCGACAGATGAGTGGCCTCGTGATCGATGATACTGAGGTACTGATTGATCTCATCATCGGCGATCCGGGTTTCAATCCCCAAGGCCCCCTGCCCAACAGCGGGAAGGCACACTTCCGGCGAAATGAACTGGGAAATCCTCGTCTCCATTTTCATCCTTTTTACCCCGGCGGCGGCCAAAACGATGGCATCCAAACCCATGGTATCCAGTTTCCTCACCCGGGTATCCACGTTCCCCCGCAGGGGGATGATGTGAAAATCAGGACGATAGGATAAGAGCTGGGCTCTCCTTCTGAGGCTGCTCGTACCGATTTTGGCCCCTGAGGGGAGCTCCTCCAAGGTGCGCCGATCCCTGGAGATGAGGACATCTCTGGGATCCTCCCTCCGAGTGATAAATCGAATGTGGAGCCCTTCGGGCAATTGGACGGGGACATCCTTCATGCTGTGGACGGCCAGATCGATCCGCTCCCCCAGCAGCCCCTCTTCGATCTCTTTGACGAAAAGGCCCTTTCCCCCAACTGTGGCTAAGTTGACATCGGTGAGCTTATCACCCTTGGTTTTTATCCTGCTAAGGGACACCCTCAGGTGAGGATAGGCCTGGAATAAACGCTCCCTTACCCAGTTGGCCTGCCACAGGGCCAGTGGAGATCCCCTCGTGCCGATCCTAAGCTCCCTCATCTCCCTCCTGTCTCTTCGTTTCCTCTCCCCCCTCCGCATCAAGCCTGAAGAGCTTTCGCACCGCATCCACGTATTCGTTCGTATCCGTATTGAGGTCGGGACTTTTCAGAAAGGTAATGGGATCGTGGAGGATTTTTTTTACGATGGCTGAGGTGAGGGCCTCGAGGGATTTCCTCTCTTTTTCGGTGATGCGGGCAAAGGACGAAAGGGCTTTGCTCAACTCCCTATTCCTAATCTCCTCGAATTTCTCCTTGAGGGAAACGATGGTCGGCACCAGGTCCAGGGATGTATACCAATTATAAAATTTGAGCACCTCTTCTTCGACAATTTCCTCTGCCCTCCTTGCCTCTTGCTCCCGGCGATCCCTGTTGGCATCAACCACTTCCTGGAGATCATCGATGTCGTAAAGGTAGATGTTCTCGATCTCGTTGACTCCGGGATCAATGTCCCTGGGAACGGCGATGTCGATGAAGAACATCGGCTTGTTTTTTCTGGCTTTGATCACCCCCAGAACATTTTCGGGGTGAAGGATATAATGGGGAGCCCCCGTGGAGCTAATGACGATATCAACTCCTTCCAATCGCTTGTGAAACCCATCGAACTCGATCGCCTCGCCATTGAAGCTCATGGCCAGATCAACCGCCCTCTGGTAAGTTCGGCTCGCTACGACTACCCTCTGCGCCCCACCAGCAATCAGGTGCTTCGCGGCCAATTCAGCCATTTCCCCCGCACCCAGTAACATAACGGACTTGCCTTCCAAGGTCCCGAAGATCTTTTTGGCTAATTCAACCGCAGCATAACTTATTGAGACTGCGCTGTTGCCGATTTTCGTCTCCGTCCTCACCCTCTTGGCCACGTGAAATGCCCTGTGGAGTAGCTTATTTAGGATGATTCCCAAGGTGTTGTGGTATGCCGCGATGTTATGGGCCTCTTTGATTTGCCCCAAGATCTGGGGTTCACCAACCACCATGGAATCCAAACTGGACGCCACTCGAAAGATATGCCTGATGGCAGCACTCCCCAAATGGACATATAAGCTCTTCTCGAACTCACCAAGGGAAACCCCGTGATATTCCGCCAGAAAGTTCTTCAATGCAACAATCCCCTTTTCAGGGTCCCGGGCGGTGGCGTAGATCTCGACCCTGTTACACGTAGAGAGGATCATGTCTTCCGTGAATTCGGAGTGCTCCAACACCTTCCTCAAGGATCTCCCCAGATCCTCCCCTGAGAAGGATACCTTTTCCCTTATCTCCACGGGGGCTGTTCTGTGATTTATGCCAATAACGAGGACATCCATCTTATGACATACCAGCAATAAAAGATCATTCTTGACGGCTTCGTAAAAAGTCCATCTGCCATTCGACAGGCTCACGGCCCTGAGCAAAGCCGAACGGCTGCGTTCCGCTGCATCCTTTGTCACTGCACCGTACTTCTATGTACGCCTCATTCCTCAGGATTTGCGCGCCTTGCATCTGGATCTTTTTTCTTTGCCGTCTGATTTATGACTTTTTACGAGACCATCATTCTTCAATAGTTCATAACGAAAACCGTGCTGCAATCACCAATTCGAATAAGCATGCAGCCCTGCCAAGAGGAGATTCACGCCCAAAAAGGTAAAGAGGATGGCGGAAAACCCGATTATGGCCATGATGGCCGCCTTTTTACCTCGCCAGCCAACTGTCAGTCTCTGGTGCAAGAGGGCCGCATAGAGGCACCAGGTGATCAGAGACCAGGTCTCCTTGGGGTCCCAACTCCAGTAAGATCCCCATGCATATTGTGCCCAGATAGAGCCCGTAATCATCCCAACGGTGAGAAGGGGAAATCCAAAAGTCAATGCTTTGTAGTTGATTTCGTCCAGCACTCCCAATGAGGGAAGGCGCCGGGATATGGCCCCAATGTGTTTGGATTTAACCTGACGCTCTTGGATGATATACATAATCCCAGTGCAGAAGGCCAAGGCGAAGATTGCATTGCCCAGAAAAGCAAAAACGACATGGATTGGAAGCCAGTAACTCCTCAATACGGGGGCGAGGGGAAGGATCTCTTTGGGCAATGCCATTGCCGGGATCATCAGAATCAGTGCGAGGGTAGCAATGAAGGGCCCCAACACCTTGATTCTATATCTCCAATAAAAGCCCAGATAAACCCCAATGATGGCCCACGCAAAAAAGGAGAGGGATTCATGAAGATTGGTAACGGGGGTATGCCCTGCTTCGACATACCGAAGTATGAAGGCGATGCTGTGAAGGACAAACCCTGCGAACAGGGAAAAGAAACCGATTTTGGCCAGCAATTCCTTCAAGAGGATGATGAAGAGAAGGTACTTAAAGGTCCCCAAGAGATAGAGGACCACGGTAAGTTTGAAAAACCAAATGTCCACCGAATCGACCCGCTTCGCTTTGTAATGGTATAGTATTCAGTAATATCATGTTTCTATCAGAATTTCGAATGGGTGTCAATGAATGCGAAGTCTACGTTTCCCGAGCTCTCTCATGAAAAATATCACCTATGACGAAATCACCAAGGGCAGGGCCCTGAGATACGTATAGAGGTAAACGAAGATCCTGGATTACCAGCTTCGCGTCAATCGATAAAACTGCCAATTCATGATGAGATAGAAAAGGGGATGAATCCGGGGCCCCTTAATGATCCTCCTATAGATGGAGGGAAGGGAGAAGACCGTTTTCCACGCTCTTCGGAATCCCCTTTCCAACTCTTCTGAGGAAATCAACGATGGCTGGTAGACGGCGTTCAGGGAGTCATATTTCTCCCAATCCCTGGTCAAAATTCGGCCCTCTTTCTCCAATCGAAGGAAGGAATCAGTTCCCGGACAAGGGGTCATGATGAAGGTGAGGACCCAATCCAGCCTGTTGTTCATGACGAAATCGGCGATCTGATCGAAGACCGTTTCATCATCCCCATCCAGACCCACGATAAACGTCCCCATGATCCCGATTCCGTGGTCATGAATTCGCTCTACTGCCTCCTCATATCTTTTGGGCTTATTGAAACCCTTTTTCATGGTCATTAAATTCCTTGAGGAGAGGGACTCGAAACCGAGGTTCAAGGCGATACATCCGCTTTCGCTGAACAATTTCAGAAGGTCTTCATCATATCCAACGGAAACGGGGGCGTGACCCCACCATAAAAGGTCATACTCCTTAAGCAAGGTGAAGAGTTTCCTCGCAAATCTTCGATTTGAGGCCACGTTGCTGTCGATGATATAGAGAAGTCTTCGTTTCAGGAAATATGGTAAGTCTTTGCTGATCAAGGAGAGAAACCGTTTACCGATGGGATTCATAACGGAACGTTCGGGGAAGAGAATTCGAAGTTCCCTGCCGATCTCCTCCATAGGGCGATTTCGATATCGATTGCCAAAGAACTTTGAAACGCTGCAGAAATCGCACCTATGGGGGCACCCTCTGCTTGTCTCCATGAGCTTCAGCGGGAAATAGTTGGCTCCATTGAGGAGGTCCCTTCTGGGAAGGGGAAGGGTTTTAATGTTCACCTTTGCCGTAGGTCGGTAGAAGGGCTTTAACTCCCCCCTTTTGAAATCCTCTATCACTTGAGGCCAAGAGATCTCCCCCTCACCAACGACCACGCTGTCCACATATTGAATAGCCTCTTCGGGAAGCATGGAGGCATGTACTCCTCCCATAACCACGGGAACTCCCCTCTTTCTGAACTCAGAGGATATCTGGTAAGCCCTGGGAGCAACAGAGGTTTGAGCAGTGAGTCCCACCAGGTCCACCCGTTCATCGAAATCGATAGCCTCATAGGCCTCATCTACGATTTTAACCTCCACATCACTTGGCGTGACGGCGGCGATATAAGGAAGGTTGAGAAACCCTAATTTGAAGAGAAACGCCTGGTCTCTTTTCCGCTTTCTTTCCGGGGATATGAGGAGTACCTTCATGGAAATATCTATTTATCCCAATTATGCCCAATGGTCAATACGCCCATCGCCGCTTTTGTCGAATATCCCTCAAAAGGTGCATTCAATCGCGAAAATCTGATGTTAAACGGAAAAAATATCATATCTAATCAACACTAAGGAAAAAAAATCGAAAAAACTCTTGACTTTTGTCAATTATTTAAGTAAACTTGGAGGTTATTTTGTCTGAATATGAAAAGCCTCATGGTTACCCCTTCAACCAGGAGGAAAAATCTTGACATTAACGTAAATGTTTATTATACTAAAGGTAATGATAATGATTATCATTTAAAACCCGATAATTAGAGGAGATTGGAAGTTGAGATTCAAAAGGGGCAACAGAACTGTAAAAGGCTTGATAGGCGTAAAAAAGAGGGGAAGATTTTTGGCCTATGGCCATTTGGCCGATTTTATTGGGCTCAATGGACCCGATCCATGTTCGGTCAATGAATTGACGGGATTTATCCAGTGCACAGGCAGCGAATCACAAGTGGAAAAGGTCAGCATCCCCTCTGGCCGCAGTGAAGGGGTGCAAGAGAAGATCGGTGTCTCAAGCTCGGAAAATATTACCCTCGCCTATCTTAAGGAGATGCAAAAAATTTCCCTCCTCACCCGGGATAGGGAAATAGACCTCTCCAAAACCATAAGAAGAGGGGAGTATAGCATTCGTGACCTCATCCTCAAGTTTCCCCAAACGAGAAACGAACTGGCTTCTCTAGGGGAAAAGCTAGAGGAAGGGATTATAAAACCCCGAGAGATCGTCCAATCCAAAGAGGGCTTTATCTCCCGCATCATCGAGAAGTTAGAAGATACGGCTAAGAAAAAGGACACCCCAAACACAACTAAAAGGGAAATGCTCCAAGCCCTGAGACAAATCAAGAATGCCGAATCAGAGGTGGGAAGGGCCAAAAGGGAGATGGTTCAGTCCAATTTACGATTGGTGGTAAGCATAGCTAAGGCCTATATGAACCGTGGGCTCTCTTTTTTGGACCTCATCCAAGAGGGGAATTTGGGACTCATCAAAGCCGTTTCTAAATACGATTATACCAAGGGGTTCAAATTTAGCACCTATGCCTCCTGGTGGATAAGACAGTCGATAACCCGGGCGATCTCCGATAAATCCCGGACCATTAGGATTCCCAATCACCTCTTGGAAAGTAGAAGTAAATTAGCAAAGGCCTTCAATGTCCTTACTAAGGAGTTGGAAAGGGATCCCACTCCCAAGGAGATAGCAAGAAAAGCCGGTCTCCCCTTAAAGACGGTCAACAAGGTTATGGGATTGGCCAAAGAGCCTCTATCCCTTGAGACACCCATCGGGGATGACGATGGACGCCTCCAAGATCTGATTCCCAACGAGGATTCCGATTTGGCCACTGAAAACTTTATCGAATGCCTCGACCTCTCCAAACAAGCCCAGAGGTTGCTATCAACACTGACACCGAGAGAGGAAAAGATCCTGAGGATGAGGTTTGGGATTGGGGAAAGGACGGATTATACTTTGGAAGAAGTCGGAAAGCAGTTCGGCATCTCCAGGGAAAGGGTACGCCAGATTGAAGAGAGAGCTCTGAGGAAGCTGAGACATCCCTTGAGAAACAAGGAAATTCAGCAACTTGCCGATTGAATGGTTCCCCAAGGCTTAAAACCTTAATAAATACGTTAAACTTCCTCTTTCCCCCCCGATAGGACCGGAGAGTCAGCCGGCTCAACGGCTACGGCCTTAGAAGCCGGCCTTTTCTCCTCGATTACCTCGGTCACCTCCGCTATGGTCCCCCCCGTTCTGACGCCTGCCACCAATACATCAACCTTTCCATCGGCATCCTCCCATATTCCCAAGGCGGTCGTTTCCACCGTCAACGTACCCCCATAAATCCCCCAAATCGGTTTGTCTTGTCTCCAGGGGGACAATATGGTACCAATTTGAACGGGAGGAATAAACGATGCACTACTCCACAGGTCTGCGGACTTACACGTTAAAGAGGATTGAGGAGATCGACTCCGCGGATATCCTCGTTGGAATCTCTTGCTACAATAACGAAAAGACCATCTACCCATGTGATTCAAATGGTCACCCACGGACTGGCCAAACATTACAATGACCGAAGATGTGTGATTCTGATTGCCGATGGGGGATCTACAGATGATACCCGGGAGGTAGCTAAGGAGTTTCAGATTAAGCCCTGGCAGGAAAAGATCGTTTCCATCTATCGAGGCCCAGCGGGTAAGAAGACTGCCCTGAGGTCTGTCTTCGAGGCAGCTATACGGCTCACTGTTCGGGCATGTGCCGTGGTGGATTCGGACCTCAGGACCATCACTTCGGACTGGGTGGGTGCATTATCTCCTTGATCCCGTGGTAACGAAGGGATATCAGTTCGTGGCCCGGTTTACCTCCGCCACAAGTATGATGGGACCATCACCAACAACATCGTGTGCAACCTTACTCGGGCTCTATACGGCAAGCGGATTCGACAGCCCATCGGGGGGGGACTTCGCCTTCTCCCGGGATTTGGCCAAGTTCTATACTGAGCATGATGTATGGGAGACCGACGTTGCCCGATTCGGGATCGATATCTGGATGACCACTAATGCCATCACTCAGGGCTTCCGGATCTGCCAGTCAAACCTGGGGGTCAAGATCCACGACCCCAAGGACCCGGGCGAAAATGTTCCTCCAATGGGTGGGCTAACTCCCAGAGGTCTTTCTCCCCTTCCTCACTTCGCCAATCCTCTTAGTCGCCCCCCTACGCGACGAGGGAGAACAATCCTTCCTCAAAAAACAAAACAAACAGTCCTTCTCCCTTTCCGTGCTAACTAGTTATGACTGTTTAGGATTTTGTAGGTTTAGAAGGATTCACCACCCCAGTAGATACCGTCTCTTTTCGGCTGTTTACTGTACAATTACTGTACAGTCAAAGAAAGATCAATTATGTGGGAAAACCCCTAAGGTCTTCTTCGGACGTTAGGGGCTTATTTTGACCATAGTCATGGGGAGAGGCGGTCACCCCAAGGATCGCCTTCAAGTATAGGAAAATTGGGCGGCTCAAGTGAAGGTCACCATTGGAAGGTGGGCTGCTTTGGTGGAAGTATTGATTTGATAGAAATATTTACCTCGCCCCTTTCTCCTTCATCTTCCTGTCTAGCTTCTTAAACTTGGCCATGAACTCGTTTTTGCTTATTATTCCCTTCTCCAGTAGCAATTCAATCAATGCCTTTATCTCAAGCAAGCGAAAAGAAGGGGCTCGAATTTACATGCATCCTCGACGAGGTTTCGGTTATGACTAATCTTCCGTCAGAAACCTCTCCACCTTTGCTTTTTCTTTCAGCTTCTCAACATAGAGACTTACTTCTCTCTGGACTTTCTCCTGCTTGAGATGCTGTTCAAGCCTGTCTTTGATGTCCTCGTAAGCGATGGTCGTTTCAGGTTTTTTGTCGATGACCTTAATCAGGTGGTATCCGAACTCAGTCTCGACAATGTCACTTACTTCACCCGGCCTTAAAGTAAAAACCGCCTCTTCAAAAGGTTTCACCATTTGTCCCCGCCTAAAGTTGCCTAGGTCCCCACCATTGGCACTACTGGGACCTTCGGAAAATTCCTTGGCAAGGACCGCGAATTCCTCGCCGATTTCCGTGACCCAGACCATGATGGCTTTCTCTCCTACCTTGGCCTGGAGCCGTTCTCCTACCTGGGCCTCCTCGGGGAGTATGCTACGAGGCACACGCTGCTCCAGACCAGGCTTGCGAGGCTCGAAACCGTCCTCGGCAGACACCTCGACGGTCTTCGACTCACCCGGTTGCATGCCCACGACCGCTTGCGCCACACCCGGAATCACCTCGCTGCCTCCCGCCGTAAACTCCAAGGGATCTCGATCTCGGGAACTGTCGAAGATGGTGCCGTCCTCAAGCCGGCCAGTGTAGTGGATCTTCACTCGGTTCCCCAATTTCGTAACGCCCATAAACTCCCCCTTCTCCACACCTAGCAGATGTGTAAAGCTCGACCACATCAACTAAGACTCCGCCGCTGGACTATGATGCCCAGGACCTTTTCACAAGAACCGTATTTTGGTGAGGAAAAGATCAAAAGGAAATGTATTCACCAAACAAATACAGTCCGTGTCATAACTTTCCTATACATTGATACTGTAGCTTGTCAAGGCAACAGCCCCAGGTATTTACTATCTTAAGTTAAAATCTTTCTCTCCTCCCGAAGCCTGATCTGCCGAAAGGGGTTTTTGGGGGCTCCGTCTTAGGCCTAGCTTCCTGGACGATAATCTTCCTTCCGGAAAGTTCGCCACCATTCAATTTTCTTATGGCCTCCTGGGCCTCTTCTTCAGTGGCCATTTCCACAAAACCAAATCCTCTCGAATTGCTGGAATATTTATCCCTAACAATGTTGGCTGCAATACACTTACCTATTTCTCCAAAGTTTTTCTTGAGATCCTCTTCCATCACTTCATAAGATAAATTACCAATGTATAATTTCTTAGACATCTTTATCCTCACTGTTTGTAAGCCTTCTGCCCTTTTATAATAACCGGCTTCTAGCTTTGTGCCTCCTGCGGCTAGCTGCAAGTCTTTTCCGTTTCTTTTTGACACTGGGCTTTTCATAAAATCTTCGATATTTGAGTTCCTTTTGTACACCTTCCAATTGCATCTTTTTCTTCAGTATCCTAATAGCCCTTTCAATATTTCCCTGAACCCTTACAATGATGGGCATTAAGTCTCCTTTCTTACAGCCAGATTTTGCATGTCTCTAACCACCACACGGAAATACAGCGTTTTGCTAGTTAAAGGGTGGTCAAAGTCGATTGTTACATGACCCCCCTCAACTTTCCTGAAATAAAACAACCTGCGCTTTCTCTTTCATCAAGGCAATTGTAGGCCTGCCCTGCTTTGACCTCTCCATTGCCGGGGAATAGGCCCAACGGTGCCACCCGAATCAAATGAAGATCTCTTTTTTCACCCGTATCGTTAAGGAGAGAGGATAATATTCTTTTCCTCGTCCACGGAAGGCCCGGCCAATGCTTCCTCTAATTTGGGGAAGATCTCACAATCACCATATCTAAGCTGAAGAGACTCCCTGTGAGAACTGCCCCGCAAAGATAAAGAGTAATTAATGGTAACAAGAATATATGGTCCAAACATTGCCATAGTATCCTTAATTAGATAAAAAAACCCTCAGGATCCTAGAAAGTCCCGAGGGGTTCTAAAATATCAAATCTCTTGGGCCCTCCAAGAAGCTCGTTATTTAATGTTAGAATAGATAAACATTAAAATCAAGCATTAAATCTTCGTCAATCTGGACGGTTTCTGTTCTGGAGAAACCCTTGGATGAGAGCCTAATCAGACAAAAACCATACAATATAGGGAGATCCAATCAGGCGGGAATCTCGTAAGTTCCTGAAATCATTGGAACCGACGGTCGGATTTGAACCGACAACCCACTGATTACGAATCACAAACAAAACAAAGAGCCCTTCCCCCTTTTGGTGCTAACCGGTTATGATTGTTTAGGATTTTATAGGTTCAGAGATATTCACAATTCCAGTAAATACTGTCTCTTTTTGGCTGTTTACTATACAATTAGTATACAGTTAAGAATGATCATTTCGTAAAAAGTCGGAATCAG
>CBDUXJ010000016.1:0-18735 GCA_965371165.1 uncultured Syntrophobacterales bacterium
ATGGCCCTGAGTAAAGCCGAAGGGCCGTTCGACATGCTCACGGCCCTGAGCAAAGTCGAAGGGCGGCGTTGCGCTTCATCTTTAGTCACTGCGGCGTACTGGTAAGTACGCCTCATTCCTCAGGATTTGCGCGCCTTGCATCTGGATCTTTTTTCTTTGCCGTCTGATTTATGACTTTTTACGTGACCATCAAGCTTAGGAGAGGGAGTTTTCCCGGTCCAACATGGGCCTCAAAGTCCAGATGTACACAAAAAAGGGTTGTCATTTATGCGTTGTCGCCAGGGAGATTATCTTGAGGGTCCTGGAGGAGATCTCCTTTGAATTCCAAGAGATCGATATCGAATCGAGGAGTGACCTCTATGAGCGGTTTAAGGAGGAAATTCCCGTTGTCTTCGTAAACGGCGAACGAGCCTTTACCTATCGGGTACACGAGAAGAAATTGAGGAAGATCCTGAAAAGACATCAGCCGATGGGATGATAATCCAAGAGGGGGAGCATGGTTGAGATTGGGTATTTCTCATTGATCTTCGCCCTGATGTTTGCGGCCTATTCGGGCCTGTCGTCGATTTTCGGGGTGAAGGGGCAGAGGGGGGAGCTGGTCGCCAGTTCGGAAAACGCGGCCATCGCGGTATGGGGGTTCCTCACATTAGCCTCTGTAGCGTTGGTCTACGCCTTGGTTTCCAGGGATTTCCAAGTCGAGTATGTGGCACAGTATACTAACAGGTCCCTTCCCTTAATATATACGTTAACGGCCTTTTACGCGGGACAGGAGGGTTCCCTTCTCCTTTGGGCGTGGCTTCTTTCGCTCTTTTCCTCCATAGTCATCTGGCAGAATAGGGAGAAAAACCGAGAGCTTCTCCCCTATGCTACCCTGGTTTTGATGGCCATAACCTTCTTCTTCCTTCTTCTGTTGGTTTTTGTGACCAATCCCTTTAATAAACTTCCAACCACTCCTCCGGATGGTCAAGGGCTAAACCCCTTGCTCCAAAACCCTGGGATGATATTCCATCCCATAACGCTATTCCTGGGCTACGTTGGGTTTACCGTGCCCTATGCCTTTGCCATGGCGGCCCTCATAACGGGGCACCTCGGAGAGGTCTGGATAAAGACGACCAGGCAGTGGACCCTCATCTCGTGGTTTTTCCTAACCCTGGGGAACCTGCTTGGAGCGCAGTGGGCCTATGTGGAATTGGGCTGGGGAGGATATTGGGCGTGGGACCCGGTTGAGAATGCCTCATTTATGCCCTGGTTGGTAGCAACGGCTTACCTGCACTCGGTGATGATCCAGGAGAGGAGGGGGATGTTAAAGGTCTGGAACATCGTCCTGATCACCCTCACTTTTTTGTTGACGATATTCGGCACATTCATCACCCGCAGCGGCATCATCGCCTCAGTCCATACCTTCGGCCAGTCGTCGCTGGGCTGGCTTTTCCTGGCATTCCTGGGTATCCTGATCCTGGTATCCTTCAACCTCTTGATGAACCGACTGCCCCAACTGCGGAGCCGAAACGAACTGGACTCGTTGCTTTCCAGGGAAAGCAGCTTCCTCTATAATAACCTACTCCTGGTGGGCATCGCCTTCGCCACACTCTGGGGGACGTTATTTCCCATCATTTCCGAGGCCGTTCGCGGGGTAAAGATTACGGTGGGCCCCCCCTTCTTCAACAAGGTGAATACCCCCATCGGGTTGGCCCTGCTTGCGCTTACGGGTTTCTGTCCCCTCATCGCCTGGAGGAAAGCATCAGCTGAGAACCTGAGGAGGAATTTCTTCCTACCTTTTCTCGTCGCCATCGTGGGGGGAATAGTCCTCTATCTTTCGGGTATTCGACAACTCTATCCCTTCCTGTCCTTCACCATTTCCCTTTTCGTCATCGCCACCATTTTCCTCGATTTCTATCGGGGCGGCAGGGCGAGGAAGGAGATAACAGGAGGGAGTTTTCCCGGGGCCCTTTGGGCTCTTTTGACCAGGAATAAGAGACGCTACGGCGGGTATGTCGTCCACCTCGGGATTGTCCTCATTTTCGTCGGGATTACGGGGAGTGCCTTTAAAATGGAAAAGCAGATTACGGTAAACAAGGGCGATTCCTTTGAAATCAAGAATTACACCATTAGATACGATTCCCTTGCCCGATACCCAACGGCAAGCAAAGAGGTGGTAGCGGTCACCCTTTCGGTATACAACGCGGGGAAAAGGGTTGCCGTTTTAACTCCTGAAAAGAACCTCCACAGGGGGCAAGATCAGCCTGCCACCGAGGTTGCCATCCATTCTACGCTCAAGGAGGATCTCTACGTCATTTTGGCCGGGTATGAAGGGGAGAGCGTCACCTTTAAGGTGTTGGTAAACCCCTTGGTGGTCTGGATTTGGATTGGAGGAGGGGTGATGGGCCTGGGAACGATTGTTGCCCTGTTTCCAGATAGGAAAAGGCGAAGTGGAATTCCATCGAAAGAGCTCCATAGGGAGGGAAAATGAAGGTGAACCGCATAGGGAAGGGTTTTGCAATCCTCTTTTCGTTGTTTGCCTCCTCGGTTTTATGGTTATCCCCCGCCTTATCGGTGACCGTCGGGGAGATCACCCAAGAGCTGGCCTGTACCTGTGGCTGCAACATGGTGGTGAGCGCCTGTGAGGGGGCTATGGAGTGTAGCGCGGCTGGTGGGATCAAAGCTCAGGTCATGGAGAAGTTGAACCAGGGGCAGTCCAAGGCGGAAATCATAGGATATTTCGTGAACCTTTATGGGGAAAAGATCCTATCCGCTCCCACCAAGAGGGGTTTCAACCTGACGGCATGGATTTTACCCTTTTTTGCTCTCGTATCGGGAGGTGGAATCCTCTACCTCACCCTCAAGCGGTGGCACTCAATGGGCGGGGAACGCGGGGAAGGAAGGAATACCCTTGACCGAGGGAAGGGGGAAGGGAAATATCTGGAGAGGTTCGAGGAGGAATTGAAGGATTTCGACTATTGAGGAGGCCCAGATGTGGGTATATCTGGTGATCATCGGGATGAGCCTGGGGGCGGGATACTGGGTGGGTTATCCGTTGTTAAAGCCACGAAAGTTCGATTCTCCTGCCGAACCCACCTCCGAGGATTCCCTTCGCGATTTGAAAATCCAAAAAGAGGAGATCTATTCCGCCATCAAGGAGATGGAGTTCGATCACAAAATGGGAAAGCTCTCCGAAGATGATTACCTCAACTTGAGGGAGAAGTATCGAGCCAAGGCCATCGGTAGTCTCAAGGGGATGGATGAACTGGAAGGAAAGAAGGGTTTTTCGAGGGATATCGGGAATGAAATCGAGAAGGAGGTTTCGGCCCTAAGAAGGGGTCGGGGAAAAGGAACACCGAAAAGGGGAGGGGCTGTCTTTTGCACCCAGTGCGGCAGGAGGAGGTCGCCTGGAGGTCGTTTTTGCTCCTGGTGTGGCACGAGACTGGCAAAGCCTTGATTGGGTTTTATCTCGAAAGGGGAAAGGGGAAATGATCCGAATTTGGGTAGCATCTTTTTTAGCCTTCTTCTGGGTTCTATCGTTGATCCTTCCTTCCACACCAATAGCGCAAACCCAGGCGACAGGGGTGATCAAGGGAAAGGTTCTCAATGGTACCATGGATGGGACGGGGGTAACCGATGTCGAGCTTACCCTTCACCAGTCTGGCGACGGGCAGGAGAAGCAGGGGGGCAGCACTAAAACCGATAAAGGTGGGGCCTTTTCATTCTCGGGGCTCAGTTCGGAAAAAGGGAAGGCCTATTACCTGAGGGCCACATACAAAGGGGTTGAATATTATAGCCCGACGGTCTCCTTCGGTGATAAGACGGAACTCCTCCTCAATCTCACTGTCTACGAGACGACGGATGAGGATACGAACATTTCCGTCAAAATGCACCATGTGTTCATGGGGTTGAAAGAGGGTGTTCTCCTGATCCAGGAAATCATGGTCTTGGAGAACAGTGGGGATCGGGTTTATGTGGGTTCCCGGGAGGTGGAACCCGGGAAAAGGGAGGTTCTCCGAATTTCCCTGCCCAAGAAGGCGATGGCCCTCGAAACCTTAAAGGGTTTGATGGACTGTTGTATCGTAAAGACGGAAGACGGTTTAATCGATACCATGGACATTAAGCCGGGGAAGAAGGAGATTCGCTTCTCCTACAAGGTCGATTATGGGTCCTCCCGGTACGAACTGAGCAAGAGGCTTTACACGAAAACGGAATCCATCGATTTCCTCATCCCCGATCAGGGGGTTAAGGCAAAGAGCGATATGCTGGAATTCAAGGGTTCGGTGGGAAATCCGGGCCAGCGTTTTCTCCATCTTTCGGGCAAAGATCTGGCTAAGGGCTCGCGGATCGTGTTGGAATTGAGGGGCCTTCCCTGGGGCAAGGGGTTTTTTAAGTTGGCCATCGTGGGATTGGTGGTAGTTATCATGGGGGCCGGCCTCGCCTATCCCTTCATGAGGAAGTGGACACGGAAGGAGGAGAGCGGGGAACCGGGCATTATCAAATCGGAAAGGGTGACCCGGGTTGATCAAAAGGAGGAACTGGTGCGGGACATTGCCCATTTGGATGATCTATCCGAATCCGGTGAGATCGACGCCGAGGAATATCGTTCAAAGCGAAAGCAAATGATGGAGAAAGCCAAGAAGATCACGAGAGAGCTGAGGAATTTGGCCTCGAAGGATGGTGATCTCGTAAAAAGTGAAAATTCGATGGCAAAGTAAAAAGCTCCAAATTCAAGGCGCGCAAATCCTGAGGAATGAGGCGTACTTACAGTACGCTGCAGTGACGAAGGATGCAGCGCAACGCAGAAGTTGGACTTTTTACGAAGCCATCAAGGATTGAGTTGAATAATTCCCGGCACGGGGCCTACATGGTATTGGGCCGAAGGGATCGGTTGGGTTAAAGGAGCAGAAAGGTTGAAAATAAGGGGGTTTGAACATGTGCCACATCATCTTGTTTTCCCCGATTCTAGCGCTACCGTTATTCTTGTTTTTACCCTTCAGGACGGCGTTGCCTGCCTATCTCATGGTTCTGCTTGCCTCCGGGTTCGTCTACTTTAAGATCATCGCAGCTATGAAATCCAAAGTTCAGACCGGGATGGAGGGGATGGCCGACGGAGAGGCAGTGGTAGTGGAGGACATCGATCCGGAAGGGAAAGTCAGGGTTGGGAATGAACTATGGGCAGCAACGGCTGAGGGCAAGAGGTTTTCCAAGGGGGAGATGGTAAAAATATATGGCTTTCAAGGCTTAAAGGTGATCGTAGGGGATTCGCGTGAGGGATAAAAGGGTGTGAAAACTATGTTTAGAGGGCAGAGGAGATCGAGATGTTTTCGAATATGCTGATCACTTTCCGAGAGACCTTGGAGGCGGCCCTGGTCATCAGCGTCATGCTGGCCTTTTTGAACAGGACTCGCCAGCAGGCCTATAAACGGTATGTATGGTGGGGCGTGTTGGCCGGTATCCTGGCTTCCTTCGGGTTCGCCTTCGTGTTCAATGTCTACCTTGGCGGGTTTTCGGGCAGAACGGAGGAGATTTTCGAGGGCTTGATGATGTTTCTGGCCGCCGCCCTGCTCACGTTCATGATTTTTTGGATGATGAGACAACAACAGGTCGTATCCGGATTGGAAGGTCGGGTCGCCCAGGAGATCGAGGAAAGCCACATTTTCGGGCTTTTTTTGCTGGCGCTGACCGCTGTCTTACGGGAAGGGGTGGAGACGGTGATTTTCCTGAAGGCGGCGACATTTCTGACGGGGGGTTTTCATGCCTGGGGCGCGTTGATGGGCATCGGTGGGGCACTTGTGATCGCGGCCCTCTTCTTCCTGGAGATCAGAAGGGTCCGGATCAAACAGTTTTTTCAGATCACCAGTCTGATTTTGATCCTTTTCGCCGCAGGTCTTGTGGCCCATGGTATTCATGAACTCCAAGAGGCGAGGCTTTTGCCCGTCTTGGTGAAACACCTCTACGATATGAACTGGATCATCAATGAAAAGAGTATATTGGGCGAGATGTTGAAGTCCCTTTTCGGCTACAACGGAAACCCGTCCTTATTGGAAGTCGTGGGCTATCTGGGATATTTGGCCCTTGCGTTGGTTTCCTTTCTGAAGATGGGGAAGGTTAAGTCCGAACATAAGGTCGAAAGGCACGGGGATAAGGCAAAGTCCGCTCCTATGATGACCGAGGAATTAGCCAAGTCCGGCAGGGGATAAGCTCGGCCTGCCCAACGGGGGAGCTAAGAGAGAAGGCTCATTTTCGGAAATTATCAAGGAATAAAATAGATATCTTTCTTCAGTTTTTCAGAGATCGCAAATAATTGGGAGATAACCATGGGGAAAAAGAAGAGAAGGTTAAAGATCATCGTGGTTTCCTCGATCATATTATCCATCATCGGGTATCTCACCTACACCGGAATCAGGGATACCATGGCTTACTACCTTACGGTGAGTGAGCTGTTGGCCAGAGGCCCCTCCGGCGAGAACGTAGGTTTGAGGGTTGCGGGAGAGGTGATCCCGGATTCCATCCGGTGGAATCCCAAGGATTTGAAATTGAGTTTTCGGATTAGGGATGGAGGGTCCACCCTTCAAGTTGATTACCAGGGGGTTGTTCCCGATTCCTTCAAGCCGGGAAAAGAGGTGGTCGTGGAGGGGAAGTACACTGCGGCGGGGCTTTTCAGGGCGGCAACCATCATGCCCACCTGTCCATCGAAGTATGAATGATCGTGTTGGAACCGTAGAAGAGGATTGCGTCATCGAGGTGAGGGCCCTGACCAAACGGTTTGGTTACAAAAGGGCCCTCAACGGGGTTGACTTCCGGCTAAAGAGAGGGGAATGCTTAGCCCTGTTTGGGCCCAACGGGGCGGGAAAGACGACGTTGATTCGGATCCTCTCTTCCTTGATGAGGCCGACTTCGGGCGAGGTTCTGGTAGCCGGGTACGACGCCAAAAGTGAAGGGGAAGATTTGAGAAGGATCATCGGGGTCATCTCCCACAATACATTCCTGTATGATAACCTTACCGCTTTTGAAAACCTGAAATTCTACGGACGGATGTATGACGTAAAAAACCTGAAGGAGAGAATCGAGGAGGTCTTGGAGTTGGTAGGGTTGAAAGAGCGCATGCATGAAAGGGTTCAGACCTTTTCCCGGGGTATGCAGCAGCGGCTTTCCATCGCTAGGGCAATTCTTCATGAACCGGCTATCCTGCTCCTGGATGAACCCTATGCTGGCCTTGATCAGAATGGGATGGAAACATTGAAGGGGATTCTCGAGGGCTTTAAAGAAGGTGGAAAGACCACTGTCATGACTTCCCACGATTTGGAAAGGGGATTGGAAATGTGTAGCCGGGTGGCAATCATACATTCCGGCGTCATTGTTTACAGCGAAGAAATTTCCAGGATCGTACGGGGTGATTTTCAAAATGTTTATTCCGACTATACGGAGGCAGGACGGTTACCCCATCGGAGGAGTTGGGCTTGAATTTTTTCAATAAGGTGCTGACCATCGTCTGGAAGGACTTTATCCACGAACTCCGGAGTAAGGAGATGCTCATATCGATGTGCGTCTTCTCCTTCCTGGTGATCATCATCTTTAACTTCGCCTTTCCTCTGGGTACGGGGGATGTGGACCGGATCATTCCGGGAATTCTTTGGGTGGCTTTCATCTTTTCAGGCCTTCTGGGAATGGGCCGTTCTTTCGGGGTTGAGAAGGATAAGGGGTCCCTCCAGGGCTTGCTCCTCTGTCCTGTGGGAAGGGGAACGATCTATGTAGGGAAAATGGTGGGCAATTTTATCTTCATGTCGATGATGGAGGCTTTCACCCTGGTTATTTTCGCCGTTTTGTTTAATGTGAACCTATTGTCCATCCTGATACCCCTGGTTCTGATCATTATATTGGGTACGTTAGGCTTCACAGTGGTGGGTACGATTTTTTCGGCCATGTCCGCCAACACGAGGGCGAGGGATGTGATGCTTTCGATGCTCGTCTTCCCCATTGCCGTTCCCCTGATCATTGCCTCAATAAAGGCGACGGGGAAAATTCTGGATGGGAAATCGCTCTCGGAGATCTATTCCTGGTTGAAGATCCTGGTGGGTTTCGATCTGACCTTCCTGTTGGTTTCGTATTTGACCTTCCAATTTGTGGTTGAGGAATAGGCAATATGAGGAGATGGATGAGCATCGCTTTCGAATTCGCTACCTTGGCTACCATGTTGGGAGCCCATTATGCCATATTCCTGTACGCCCCCGTCGAGAAAACGATGGGGATAATCCAGAAAATCTTCTATTTTCATGTCTCCTTGGCTTTTCTTTCCTTTTTCGCCTTTTTCATCGTTTTTGTAGCCAGCATCCTTTTTCTGTATCAAAGGGATCGCAAATGGGATATCTTGGCCCAATCCTCCGCGGAAATAGGGGTTGTCTTCTGCACGCTGGTGTTGATTACCGGACCCATTTGGGCAAAGCCCGTTTGGAATGTATGGTGGACGTGGGATCCCAGGCTGACGACGACCCTGATCCTTTGGTTTATCTACGTCTCTTACCTGATGTTGAGGGGAATGGCAGGAGAAGGGCAGAGGGGGGCTTTTGCCGCCGTGTTCGGTATTATCGGGTTCATTAACGTGCCCATCACCTTTTTCGCCATAAGGATATGGAGGACCATACATCCGGTGGTCATCAGGCCCAGCGGAATCAGCATCACATCCCCGATGCTCAATACCCTGATTATCACCCTTGTGGCCTTCACCCTCCTCTACTTTTATCTCCTCAAGGCCAGGATTGGGTTGGAGAGGATGAGGGAAGACTGCGGGGAGATGAGGGCCTTATTAGAAGAAAGGGAGAACCGGAAGGCAAGGCTCAAGGAGGGTGGTTGAATGGATAACGCATTGTATCTTTTTTCTGCTTACAGTATCGCTTGGATTATTATCTTCCTTTATTCCTACAGCATTTCAAGGAGGCAGAAATCTTTGGAGAACCAAATCGCTGAGATAAAGGAGGCCTTAAGGAAAGATTTTCGATGATCGGGGAGCCCTTGGAACAGGACTCATGAGATGAGGTTTTTTTGAGGAAAGATGGTACAGAAAAGATAAGGGCCAGATACGACCGTATTTCCCCCTATTATGACCTGATGGAATTGGTCCTGGAGAAAGTCGTTTTTTCCCGTTGGCGAAGAAAGGTTTTTGATTCTTTGGATGGAGATACCATTCTGGAGGTGGGAGTGGGGACGGGAAAAAATTTGGGCTTCTACCCCGTTGGCAAACCGATTGCCGCCATCGACTTCAGTCCGGGAATGCTGAGCAGGGCCCGGAGGAAGGCCGAGGAGAAAGGGTTGAACGTGGACCTGGTGGACATGGACGTTCAGGATCTCCAGTATGACGATCAATCCTTCGATACGATCTTGGCCACCTTCGTCTTCTGCTCCGTACCGGACCCGATAAGGGGATTGCAGGAGATCAAGAGGGTATGCAAAAGGGGCGGAAGGATCATTCTCTTGGAGCACGTAAGACCAGGAGGTACGGTTTTGGGGAAGATTTTTGATCTCCTGAATCCAATCACGGTTAGGTTGATGGGAGTTAACATCAATCGGAATACCGTCGAAAACATGGAGAAAGCGGGCCTCAATGTCCTGGAAGAGAAAAATCTTTTCCGGGATGTCGTTAAATTGGTCGTGGCCAACCCTTTAGGATGAGTAAGGGGAGGTTTTCCCCTTAGGTGTAAAAATTTTTTGCAGCTCGGCCCACCGAATGGATATGATTGGGTAAATATTATCCAACGATAAAGATCCCCTTCTCACCTTCCTCCGGTTAATAAAAAATAATGTAATGATATTCAAATGTTACAGACTTACCCCTATCTATTTCCCCCCCTCATCTTTGGCACATCTATTGCTCTAAGAATGATTAAAGAATGGAGGGCCGCAGGCCCATCAGGGAATAATGAGAGGTTTTCCATGAAAGAAGAGAAACGAAATACATGGGGTAGTCATTCTTTTTGGATGATTCTCTGTTGTGCTATTCCCCTTGTGGGCATCATTATCCTCTCTCTTTTGGGAATCTTGGGGTCTTGGGGCTTTTATGCTTTGATCCTTTTGTGCCCTTTGCTCCACTTATTCTTTATGAGGAGAATGGGCTCCAAGGATATGCACAAGGGATCCAGTAAGAATCACATGATGGGGTCGGGAAGATAAGGCCAAGAATAAAGGTGAAGATAAATGAAAAGAAGGTCCTTTTTAAACACCTTGTTGGGTTTTTCAGTCATTTCCATGATTGGTGGGACAATTTACACCTTATTTAAATACCTCTGGCCGACCCAGGAGGTATTGGGAGGAGGAAAGCAGAAGGGGGCCACGGTTGTCCCCTTGGAAGAAATTCCCATCAACGGGTATAAGGTGGTCCGCCATTTGGGGAAGCCATACATCGTCGTTCGTTTGTCCGATGGGATTCATGCATTGAACGCCGTTTGTACGCATTTAGGATGTATTGTGTATTACGATAAGGAAATTAACCAACTGGCTTGCCCATGCCATGCAGCGTTCTTCGATCTCAATGGAAATGTCATCTCGGGACCACCTCCCAGCCCATTACCAAAGGCAGTGGTTCAAGTCAAGGGAGATAATATTGTCATTGGATAGACCGCGTTTTTCTTTGCCGTCTGATTTAAACTTTTTACAATGACGTCAAACTTCGGGGAACGATAAAATATACTGAGGAGGATTGCACATGGAAAAATGGCTCATCATTTTGGGAATTATAGGGTTGTTCTTATTTCTGATGCGCCGGGGTGGAATGGGGTGCTGCGGCGGAGGTCGTTCCCATACGCCTTCCGGTGACGGAAAAGAGGATGAGAAGAAGAAACCTAGTTGCCATTAAAAAAACAGGAGGTAATCGCCATGGCAAGGGATCCGATCTGCGGCATGGAGGTGAATGAGTCTCAGGCCGCTGCCGTCCTGGAGCATGGGGGCCGAAAGTTCTATTTTTGTGCCCTATCCTGCTATGACGCCTTCGAAAAAGATCCGGACAAATACGTTTCGGCTAAAAGGCAGAACTGGTGGACCCGGTTCCTAAACAGGCTCGCCCAGGCCAACCGGGAGACCTACGGCGGCAAAGCTCCAAAGTGCCATTGAAGAAGCGTTGAACGTATTCCCTGTCCTTAAACTGTTCTTGTCCTCAGTCGTGGATATCCATAGAGCGGATCATTAACCTGGTTGAAGGCATTCCTCAGGGAGTTTAGAGGTTGGTGCTTCCCCGGCAGGGGAGTTTTGCCGCTGTCATGAAAGGGAAAGAAGGGATGAGCGAGGGGCTATTATATAGAAGAGCAAATTTCCTCAAAAGGCCTATCTCTGCGGCCGTTTTGGGTGCGATGGCCCTACTTGGTTCATACTTTGGAATCCTGACCGCAGCCAATTCTTTGGGCCATGCCGTGGATCAGTTCGTCCTCATGTGGCCCTGGTTTTCCATATTGGTCGTGGGATTTGGAATTCAGACGGGGCTTTATACCTATATCAGAAGGATGCAGAAAATTCGCCACCTTTCGACTATGGCTTCGAAAAAGGGGATCACAGCGACAGGGGGGATTTCCACCACGGCGATGGCAGCCTGCTGCGTTCATCATCTCTCCGATGTGCTTCCCATTATCGGTTTAACCGGAGCAGCCCTCTTTTTCAGCGACTATCAAAAAATCTTTCTCCTGCTGGGGGTTCTTTCCAACATAGTGGGCATCACCCTCATGCTTTATATGATCCAGAAACATGGGTTGATGGAAAAAGGTCATCCTTTTTTTGAGAGGATTTTTCAATGGAATATGGGCAAAATGTTTAGATGGAACATGGGATTATCCGTAGCCCTTTTTACCATCGTTGTGACGGTTAAGATTTATGGGCACTATTTCTAATCCTTTTTTTGATCGGCAAGATTGTGAAAAGAAAAACTTGCATTGAATATGGTGTATAATTATATGGATAATATGGTTTAAGTGTGTTTATGAGAATATTTTTCGGCCTCATGAGTCAAAGGAGGTAAAGCGTTATGGCTATCGATTTGGTTTGCGGGATGATCGTGGATGAGAAGTCGGCCCCCGCCAAAACGACTTACGGGGGAACCGATTATTATTTTTGCGCTAGCTATTGCAGGGAGGCTTTCGATAGAAAGCCTCAAAAATTTATCCAGGGGACCAAGCAGTGGGGGGAGGCCATCGATCCCGTTTGCGGGATGACCCTGGAGATCCCTCACGCTGCCGCTATGAGCGTGTACAAGGGCCAGCTTACCTACTTTTGTAACGTAGCCTGCAAGGAGAAGTTCGATGCCTCCCCCGAGAAGTTTTTGAAGGCTCAAGAGGAGAAGGAAGAGGCAAAGAAGCCAGCGGCCGCTTTGCACGGAGAAGGTTTGAAGAAGGCGGAGCTTCCCATCACCGGGATGAGTTGTGCCAGTTGCGTTGCCAAGATTGAAAAGGGGCTGTCGAAGATGAGCGGCATCGTGGATGCCAAGGTGAATTTTGCCACGGAGAGAGCCACCATTACTTTCGATCCATCGCGGGTCCATATGGGCGATTTTGTGGCTACCATAAGGGATTTGGGATATGAGGCGGGGATGGAAAAAGTCACTTTACCGATCAATGGGATGTCCTGTGCCTCCTGTGTGAAAAAGGTGGAAGATGCCCTCAATGGGTTGGAAGGGGTGGTGCGGGCGAGCGTCAATTTTGCCACGGAACGGGCTACCGTCCAGTCCATCCCCGGCGCCGTTTCCATGGGAGATTTTAAAAGGGCGGTCAAAGATGCTGGCTACGAGATTTTGGAGATGGAGAGGGTTGGAAAAGAGGATATTGTTGATCGGGAAAAAGCGGCCAGGGAGGCCGAATATGGGAAATTGAAACGGAAGTTCATCACTGGTGTTATCTTGGTGAGCCCCATCTTTCTCTTGGCCTACTGGAAAACGCTGGGTTTATCCAACCTGTATGACCTGAGCCGGGGGGTCAATTTTTACCTTCAGCTCATTTTTCAGACTCCCATCCAGTTCTGGGTAGGATGGCAGTTCTATGTAGGGGCGTGGAAGACCGCCAAACACAAGTCCACGGATATGAACACCCTTATTGCTGTGGGCACCTCCGCTGCTTACGTTTACAGTGTGTTGGCCACCTTTTTGCCGTGGCTTTTCGCGGCAAAGGGGCTGATGGCCGAAGTCTATTTCGACACGGCCGGGGCCATCATCGTTCTCATCCTGTTGGGTCGCCTGTTGGAGGCAAGGGCCAGGGGTCAGACCTCCGAGGCCATCAAGAAACTGATCGGGTTACAGGCAAAGACAGCCAGGGTTATGAGGGATGACCAGGAGATGGATATCCCCGTGGAAGAGGTAGGGATCGGGGATCTCGTGGTGGTGAGGCCCGGTGAAAAAGTCCCTGTCGATGGGATTGTCAGAGAGGGGCACTCTTCGGTGGACGAATCGATGATCACAGGTGAATCCATCCCTGTGGAGAAGAAGACGGGGGATGAGGTGATCGGTGCTACCATCAATAAGACGGGAACTTTTACATTTGAGGCCACCAAGGTGGGTAAAGACACCATGCTTTCCCAGATCGTCAAGATGGTTGAGGAGGCCCAGGGCTCAAAACCCCCAATTGCTCGACTGGCCGATATCATCGCCAGCTACTTTGTCCCGGCCGTAATAGGAATCGCCATTATCACCTTCATCGTTTGGTACTTCTTTGGGCCAGTGCCCGCCCTTACCTACGCCGTGCTTAACTTCGTTGCTGTTCTCATCATCGCTTGCCCCTGCGCCTTGGGGTTGGCCACCCCAACCTCCATCATGGTGGGGACCGGGAAAGGCGCCGAAAATGGCGTCCTCATCCGAGGGGGTGAGGCCCTGGAGACGGCCCACAAACTCACCGCTATCGTAATGGATAAGACAGGAACCTTGACCAAAGGCGAACCCTCGGTGACGGATATTGTGGAATCCGATGGGTATAAAAAAGAGGATGTTCTTCGCTATGCAGCCTCGGCAGAGAAGGGCTCGGAGCATCCTCTCGGGGAGGCCATTGTTAACCGGGCCAAAGAGGAGAACATCCCCCTCATCACCCCGGAGAACTTCAATGCCATCGCGGGACATGGCATCGAGGCAACCATCGATGGAAGGTCCTTATTGTTGGGGAATGCGAAACTGATGAAGGACCGAGGGATACTGTTGGACGGGCTTGAGAAGAAGGCCGAGGAATTATCCAACCAAGGGAAGACCCCCATGTTTGTGGCCATCGATCAAAATCCGGCCGGCATCATCGCGGTGGCCGATACCCTCAAGGAGAATTCAAAGGAGGCGGTAGAAGCGCTTCACAGGATGGGGATAGAGGTTGCCATGCTTACCGGAGATAACCAGAGAACGGCAAAGGCCATCGCGAGACAGATTGGCATCGACCGAGTTCTTTCGGAGGTGTTACCAGAGGTGA
Source organism: uncultured Syntrophobacterales bacterium (assembly GCA_965371165.1). Taxonomy (GTDB): domain Bacteria; phylum Desulfobacterota; class BSN033; order WVXP01. The sequence continues at coordinate 14,391 of CBDUXJ010000016.1, forward strand.
AAGCCGATGAGGTGAAAAAGCTCCAGGGCGAGGGCAAGAAGGTCGCCATGGTGGGAGACGGCATCAACGATGCGCCGGCCCTGGCTCAGGCTGATGTGGGAATTGCCATCGGGACGGGCACGGATGTTGCCATGGAGTCTGCGGATATCACCTTGATCAGCGGCGACCTGAGGGGAGTGGTGACGGCCATCGCACTCAGCAAGGCCACCCTCAGAAACATCAAACAGAACCTCTTCTGGGCTTTTGCTTACAATACCACTCTCATTCCCGTTGCCGCGGGGGTGCTTTTCCCCTTTTTCGGAATACTGCTTAACCCCATCTTCGCGGCGGCAGCCATGGGGCTCTCTTCCGTGACGGTGGTGAGCAACGCCCTAAGGTTAAGGAGGTTCAACCCCCCTGTGATCACTGGTTGAGAAAGGTCTTTAAATGGGGAGACAGAGCGGAGGTTAAGAAATGGGAAGGATATACGAAGATATCACGCGGACCATCGGGAATACCCCACTGGTAAGGCTGAAGGGGATAACTAAAGGAAGCGTTGCTCAAGTTGTGGCAAAGCTTGAGTCCTTCAATCCCCTTTCCAGCGTCAAGGATCGGATCGGGGTGAGCATGATTGAGGCTGGAGAGAGGGATGGATCTATAAAAAAAGATACGGTCCTCATCGAGCCCACATCGGGAAACACGGGGATCTCCTTGGCCTTTGTGGCCGCGGCCAAGGGATATCGGCTGATCTTGACCATGCCCGAGACGATGAGCATAGAGCGTCGGAGCCTCTTACAGATGCTGGGAGCGGAGCTGGTTTTAACCCCGGGACCAGAGGGGATGGCGGGAGCCATCTGGAAAGCGGAGGAACTGGCCAAAGAGACCCCCAACGCCTTCTTGCCCCAACAGTTCCAGAACCCGGCTAACCCGGAGATCCACCGAAAGACCACGGCAGAAGAGATTTGGAGGGATACCGACGGAAAGGTGGACATGCTCGTAGCCGGTATCGGAACCGGGGGAACGATAACCGGGGTAGCCGAGGTAATTAAACCGCGAAGGCCGGAGTTTAAGGCTATCGCCGTTGAGCCTCAGGATTCCTCTGTCCTTTCCGGGGGGAAGCCAGGCCCTCACAAGATTCAGGGGATCGGGGCGGGGTTTGTCCCCGATGTCCTCAACACCAAGATCATCGACGAGATCATCCAGGTCACCAACGATGATGCCTTTGAGACGGCCCGAAGGCTGGCAAAGGGGGAGGGCATTCTCTGCGGTATCTCATCGGGTGCTGCGATGTGGGCGGCCCTTGAGGTCGCCAAGAGATCGGAGAACGAGGGGAAGCTCATCGTCGTCATCCTGCCGGATACGGGAGAAAGGTATCTGAGCACTCCGTTGCTCCAATTGGAGAAGGGCGGTTTGTGATCAAAAATGGAGGAAGGAGGTGAAAGCAATGGCAAAAGATCCCATTTGCGGAATGGAGGTCAAGGAGGAAGAGGCCGCTGCTACTTATGAATACAAGGGCAGGACCTACTACTTCTGCGCCGTGGGATGTAAGGAGAGATTTGCCCAGGATCCGGAGCGGTTCTTGGAGAAGGAGTGAGATTTCTCTCCTCGATATGAGGCATATCCGGTTTGCAAAGGTATAGCTTTGTGCGGCTTGTCTAAGCACAATGAAAAAGGCTAAGTCCTTCGATTCATAAGTTCGGTGACGAACTTATTTACTCAGGACTTAGTGCTGAGTGAGCAATATCTATGATGTCATGCACAAAAATACGTTACTGTATTTGCGAATCGAAGGACTAAGCTAAAGAATTGGAAGAAGGGGAAATGAGAAGATCGTTCTTTACCTCAGTCTTAATCCTTTTGGCTCTCGCCTTCACTTTTTACGGTGGTGAGGTGAGGGCCCAGATGGGCCCTGGCTACGGGGGCCAATACGGTCCTCAATATGGGCCCCAGTATCAGCAGCCCCGAAAGCCCATGGAGGAGAACGATGCCAAGGCCATGCTGGAAAACTACATACAGTCCAGCAGGAACCCCAACCTGAAGCTGGGAAAGATCAAGGAAAAGGACAACTACTTTGAGGCGGAGATTCTGACCAAGGAGAATTCCCTGGTGGATAAGATCCTCGTGGATAAATTCACCGGGTGGATGAGGTCCATCTATTGACCATGAAAACCCCCTGAGGCCCATTCGCCTCTGGGGGCTTTATTCGATAATGGAGGTGTTGAGATGGCTAAGGCGTTTAAGATCGCATTCATTCTTATCCTGGCAGTTGTCTTTCCCTTGGCGGGTAATGGCTTGGCCCAATGGCGCGGGTATGGGGGGCACATGGGGCCAGGAATGATGGATTGGGGTTATGGCATGGGGTGGGTAGGAATGGTCCTCATGGCCGCTTTTTGGATCGCGGTAATCGTGGGAATTATTTTTCTTATCAGGTGGCTGGTGATCTCGACGGGTACCGGAGGGCGTGCCGCGAAATCAGAGGATTCGGCCCTAGAGATCCTCAAGCGAAGGTATGCCCGGGGCGAGATCAACAAAGAGGAGTTCGAGGAAAAAAAGAAGGACCTGGCCTAATGGAAGTGATGGTATTTTAGCATAAACTTTTCAGCATGAAGGGACACCCCGCTTGCTGGAAAGGGAGGGTGGAAACGAGGAATTATTCCCAGGGCCACCCGATATCGCTGGCATGAGGAGAGTCATCTTCTCGGCAGAGAAAGAGGAGGTAATCCATGGAAAGAAGAATTCATATAATTGTGATAAGCCTGGCGTTAATAGGATTCGTGCTTTCGAGTTATTCCTTCTCGAAGGCGGAGGAAGTGAAGAGATTTGAGGTTAAGGCTGACAAATACAAATTCATCCCCGATACAATAACGGTTAACAAAGGGGATAAAGTGATCATCAAGGCCCTGTCCGTCGATAAAGACCACGGGTTTTACATAAAGCAGTATAAAATAAAGCAGCTTATGCCTAAAGGTCAATGGGTGACCATTGAATTCACGGCGGATAAGAAAGGGGAGTTCACCATCCGCTGTAGCAAATTCTGCGGCTGGAAACATTTCTGGATGAAGGGGAAGTTGATCGTCAAATAGAAACCGGTTTGCCCTTGCGCTACTTCCGTTCATCATAGCGCAAACAATAAGGGGGTGGAAAATGATGGGAGGATTTGGAATGGGGTCTATGTGGATTATTTGGATCATTATTATTGTCGCTGTAATCCTCTTGGCAAAGGGTTACTTTAGTCCGGCTAAGGAGGAAAGTGAGGCAACAGGAGAGTCCGCTGTGAATGTTTTGGAGAAGAGATATGCCAGGGGGGAAATCAGCAAAGTGGAATTTGAGGATAAGAAGAGGGATTTAATGTAGCGCATGGAGGCTATCATGGAAAAGGTTAAGCGATAAGCCTTTAGCACTGTTTTGGAGATGTCTCATGAAAATGCGATTTCCAAGGTGACAGATGCTTTGAAAGAAGGGAGTTTTGGATTGCTGGCGGAAAAGGATCCCAGAAAAGCACTGACCGATTGGTAAAAAAGGGGTAGATGATGAAGATTCTAAGGATTTTCCCGGTGGTTTTGATAATAGTCCTTTTTTTACTAACTGGGGTTTGGGCATCTGATGTAAGGACACCATCTCAACCCGTGGTGGTGAATTCCCATAATTCCTTTGCTGAGACAAAGGACAAATTGAAAGGGGCAATCGAAGCGAGGAATTTAGTGATCATCTTTGATGTCAACTACAAAGATGTAATGGCTACGGTGGGCATCGAGGGTAGAAACAGTGCTACCATAGGATTCACCGGCCCAATGATGGAACATAAGGTATTGGGGGCAGAGCCCAGGGCAGCATTAGAAATGCCCTTGAAGATTGTTATAAGGGAGCTGGGTGACGGTGAAGTAGAGATCATTTACTATCAGCCCTCTTATCTATTCAAGCATTACCAGAGCAAAAATCTCGATAAATTGAGCCGGGAGATGGACATCCTGGTTGGATCGATCATTAAAGAAGCGACCAAAAGCGATGGGTAGATACGAGGTATTTCTTTCCTTCCCTTTTCCCCCAGTGTTTCGGATACAGCACAAGTGCGCGTGTAAAATAGATTATAGAAGACAGAATCCATGCCTTTAGACTTCATCCTAAGATACTCCGTACATTTTTTGAGAAATTTTTACAAGGATTTTACGAAACTCCGTGGCGAAGAACCCGGTTGCTTGAGCTTTAATGTTAGTCCCCAACCAGATGATCGGTGGCCCCCCCAGTCATTGTTTGGAGGTCCAGATGATAAGAAAACGTGGGAGAACTCTCTTACTTTTTTCGATCGCCCTCATTTTTGTCTCTTTGCAATCCCTTATTTTAGCGAACCGAACTCACGCAGAGAACC
>CBDUXJ010000017.1:0-18467 GCA_965371165.1 uncultured Syntrophobacterales bacterium
GTTCGACAGGCTCATGGCCCTGAGTTAAGCCGAAGGGCTGCGTTGCGCTGCATCCTTCATCATTGCAGCGTACTTCTATGTACGCCTCATTCCTCAGGATTTGCGCGCCTTGCATCTGGATCTTTTTTCTTTGCCGTCTGATCTCGACTTTTTACAATGACGTCATGGTAGTGACCTTTATATTGATCGGGATACATCTCAGCTGAGGAGGGCAAATAAGTGAAATGCGAGTATTCTGCTTTAATATTGCCCTAAAGGGCTGGCCTTCCTTTGCGTTCGGCTGAGCCCTTCGGTCTGCCCTAAGCCATGAGCCCTCGATGGGTACCCCACCCCTCCAGCATATTATGCTCAGGGACAACAGTTTTTTCCCAGACTCTGGACCATCTTAGCTTGACATCTCAGGGAATTCGGGTTAAGGTTATGGTGAGTTTTGCTAGGGGAGCCCAATGGGCTGAGAAATTCCGTCTCAATGTTTTGGGACTGGGATGACCCTTTGAACCTGTTTGGGTAATTCCAGCGTAGGGAAGGGCAATTGTAAAAATAACCAAGGGCCGTAATACCAATCTGGAATTACGGCCCTTTTTTTGAAAGGAGATGGATATGGAGCTGAATGAAGTGGTTATTACCAAGGCCATTATCGAGCGTTTTATGACGAAGCTGGAGGAAAACCTGGACCTGGATGTGGCCGTGGTGGGAGGAGGCCCCTCTGGTCTTGTGGCATCCTACTATTTGGCCAAAGGGGGATTCAAAGTCGCCCTCTTTGAAAGGAAGCTGAGCCTCGGGGGGGGAATGTGGGGCGGAGGGATGATGTTCAATGAGGTAGTTGTCCAGGATGCGGGAAAACGCATTTTAGATACATTCGGCATCCGAACCCACCCGTATGATGATGGCTACTATACAGCCGATTCAGTAGAAGCTACCGCTACCATCTGCTCCCATGCTGCCAAAGCCGGAGCCACCATATTCAACCTCATCAGTGCCGAGGACGTGGTGGTCCGCGAAAATCGGGTCACGGGCCTGGTCTTGAATTGGACTGCCGTGGAGATGGCCAAGCTCCACGTCGACCCCCTCGCCATTCGATCTAGATATGTGGTCGATGCTACGGGCCACGCCACGGAGGTGATTGCCATCCTTGAAAGGAAGATGGACGCCCGGCTTTTTACCCAAACGGGAAAGATAATGGGGGAGAAATCCCTCTGGGCGGATGCCGCAGAAAGGGATACCCTCGAAAATACCAAGGAGGCATTCCCAGGGGTTTTTGTAGCGGGGATGGCTGCCAACGCTACTTTCGGTTCATACCGAATGGGGCCCATTTTCGGGGGAATGTTAATCTCGGGAGAGAGGGTGGCAAAGCTCTTGATCGAAAGGCTCAGCCACGGGGGAGGAAAGGAATAATGAAGAGGATATTGACCATTGCCGGATCGGATTCCGGAGGAGGGGCGGGAATCCAGGCCGACTTGAAGACTATTACCCTCCTCGGTGGATTTGGCATGAGCGCCATCACCGCCCTAACGGCCCAGAATACCGTGGGGGTCCAGGGAATCGTCGAATTAGATGCGGAGTTCGTGAAGAGACAGATCGACTCGGTCCTCTCCGATATAGGGGCCGACGCCATCAAGACGGGGATGCTCGCCAATTCGGAGATTGTAAGGGCCGTGGCGGATAAAATCAAGGAATACGGCATCGAAAAAGTGGTCGTCGATCCAGTGATGGTTGCCAAGAGCGGCGACGCGCTTCTGAAAAAGGAGGCCCAAGAAACGGTTAAAAAAGAGCTCCTTCCCCTTTGCTACGTGATCACCCCGAACCTTCCCGAGGCATCCGTACTTTCTGGTCACGAGGTAAAGGGGCTCGATGATATGAAAGAGGCGGCTATGGTAATTCACCAACTGGGGGCCAGAAATGTCCTGGTAAAGGGGGGGCACCTAACGGGCAATCCCCTCGACCTCCTGTTTGATGGCGAAAGGTTTCACGAATTTGAAGTACAGAGGGTTAAAACGAGAAATACCCACGGCACCGGATGTACCTATTCCGCGGCCATAGCCACGGAGCTCGCCAAGGGTAAACCATTGGAGGAAGCGATTAAGGAGGCGAAGGCCTTTATGACCGTCGCCCTTCGATTTTCCTTGGATCTCGGAAAAGGCCATGGTCCAACAAACCACTACGCGATGGCTTCACGGGAGATCGAGCGGTATCGAGTTATCGTGGCACTGAAGGAGGGGTTTTCCCTGCTACAGAGAGCCAAAGTGGGCAGGCTCATCCCGGAGGTTCAATCGAATCTGGGGTACGCCCTTCCACATGCGGAGAAGAGGGCAGATGTTGCCGCTTTCCCGGGCAGGATAATTCGGATTGATGATTCCGTCGAGACCATGAGAGGTCCCGATTTCGATTCCTCCCACCATATCGCCAGCATCATCTTGACGGTGATAAAGCACGATCCGGAACACCGATCCGCCATGAACCTCCGATACTCGAAGGAGGTCCTTCAGGCCTGCTCGGCATTACATTACTCCGTAACGAGCTTTGACCGAAAACAGGAACCCAGGGAAATCAAGGAGGCAGAAGGGTCGTCCTTGGGGTGGGGAGTGGAATGGGTTTTACGGAAAAGCCGAGGGGTACCGGATATCATCTATGATGAGGGGGACCGCGGTAAGGAGGCAATGGTTCGAGTGATCGGCAGGAATCCAGGTGAAGTCGCGGAAAAAGTCGTAAGAATTAATGAACTGGTAGCCAACCTACCCTGATATTGGCCTCCCAACGATCCCCATTTTGTCACCATAAGGGTGGGAGATGATGAGGGAAAAAGGTCCATCTTTTCCAAGGGATAGTAAACTGTCACTCAGGGAGATCAAAAAGAGCTTTTCGAAAGACGGATCTTCACTGGCTGTGCTCCTGGACATTTCCCTTTTCGCCGGTCAAGGGGAATTCATCTCAATCCTCGGCCCCTCTGGATGTGGTAAAAGCACGCTCTTTAACGTGGTCGCAGGCTTGATTGAACGCGATGGGGGAATCATCTCCATCGAATACCGTGAGGTAGACAGCGGATTGGGGGACGTCGCCTATATGCAGCAGAAAGACCTCCTCTTTCCCTGGAGAACCATCTTGCAGAATGTACTCTTGGGACCTGAGATTTCCAGGGGAGCCCATAAGGGGGCCCGAAGGGAAGCGGTGGATCTCATGAACCGGGTAGGCCTCAGAGGGTTCGAGGGAAATTACCCCGCTGAATTATCCATGGGCATGCGGCAGAGGGCTGCCCTGGTGAGAACCCTTCTCTTCCACAAGGATATCCTCATCTTGGATGAACCCTTTGGCGCCCTCGATGCCATGACTCGATCGGTGATGCAACACATCCTCCTTGGCCTTTGGATGGATTACCGCAAGACAATTCTCCTGGTCACCCATGATATCGAAGAGGCTCTGCTCCTTTCCGATCGCATCTATGTGTTGACCGCCCGCCCCGCCACCGTTAAAGGGGAAATCTGCGTGGATATTCCGCGGCCCAGAAAGGTCACGGATTCGAGCTTCGTGAATCTCAAGGGGATTCTCTTAGACATGCTCCAAGGGGAAATTGAAAGGGTATTTGCATGACCAAGCGACTACTCTATCCCGCTATCCTTTTGATCCTTTTCGCCATCTTTTGGGAGCTGATGGTGTGGCAGTTTCAGGTCCCTCACTATATCCTACCCGCACCCAGTCTAATCCTTCGGACCCTGGCCGTTCAGCAATCCCTTCTGCTCCATCACACCCTCATTACCTTGAAGGAGATCATCGCGGGATTCCTCCTGGCCTTCGTCCTGGGGGTGGGGTTGGCCTTCCTCATGTTTCATTTCCCCGTCCTGGAGAAGTCGTTCTATCCCATCGTGATCGGATCCCAGACGATACCCGTCTTTGCCATCGCCCCCCTCCTGGTCCTCTGGTTCGGCTATGGACTCTCATCGAAGGTCGTCATGGCGGCGTTGATCGTCTTCTTTCCCATCGTCGTCAATACCCTGGATGGGTTGAAGGGAGCCGATCCCGATGAGGTGAACCTGCTGAGGATCCTGAAGGCCAATCGGTGGCAGATCCTTTGGAAAGTGAGGGTTCCCTCGGCGCTGCCCTTTGTCTTTTCCGGATGCAAGATCGGCATATCCGTATCGACCATTGGGGCTATTATCGGGGAGTGGGTGGGATCAAAGGAGGGGCTCGGCTACCTGATGCTCCATGCCAATGCGCAGCTTCAGATCTCCCTCATTTTTGCTTCGCTCATCTATCTCACCATTTTAGGGGTTGGGCTCTTTTACCTCGTTGTTTTAATGGAAAGGAGGGCGATGCCATGGAAAAGGTTATCCGAAGTAAGGTAAGGGCGTCTTTTGCCATCGGTTTTTGCTTGTTCATCTTCTCGATTCCAATGGGATTCGCTCAGGACCGGCCAGTCAAAGTAACCCTGATGTTGGACTGGTTTCCCAATGCTGACCACGTCCCCGTCTATGTGGCCCGGGACAAGGGGTTTTTCAGCAAAAGGGGTCTGGATGTGGAAATACTGGTCCCGGCCAATCCCAATGACCCGCCGAAGCTCGTAGCGGTTGGCACGGTGGATTTTGGGATCAGCTATCAGCCCGCCGTAACCGTCGCACGATCCCAGGAACTGCCGATAAAGGCTATCGGGGTCCTCGTGGAGCATCCATTGAGCACCATAACCTTTTTGAAGGAGTCGGGGATTAAAATCCCCGCCGATCTAAAGGGAAAAACGGTTGGCTATTCCACGGCTCCCATGGAGGTCATCCTCTTCGAGGCCGTGGCACAATCCGCCGGCCTTACCAGGGAGGACTATGAATTGATCAATATCGGTTTCAATCTCACCCCGTCACTTTTAACGGGGAAAGTGGATGCCGTTGTGGGGGCATATTGGAACTACGAGATCAACCAACTGGCCTTGGAGGGAAAGGAGGCTGGTTACTTCCCCGTTGAGAAACACGGGGTTCCCGACTACTACGAGTTGGTTTTTATCACCAGCGATGGGATCTTAAAGAAGAGGAGGGAAGTGGCCATGCGATTTATTACCGCGATCGATGAGGCCATTCGATTCACCAGGGGAAGTCCCGAAGAGGCCCTTAAAGTCTATTTCCGGGCCAATCCGAATGTCAGAAAGGAGTTGGATGCCCTGGCCTTCAGGGATACACTGCCCGTTTTCGCAACCACACAGGTTCAGTCTTTGGAGAAGTGGAGGGGTTTTGCGGATTTCGCCTTTGAGAGAGGCCTTATTCAAAAGAGGCCGGGGCCCGAAACGCTCTTCGAAAATGTGGTGAAGTAGTCATTGTTGCCTCCCTCAATAGGGATGATCAACTGGGGAAGAACCAAAATGCGTTGACAAAGGGAGGAATAAGTCATTTAATTGCTTGACTTTATTCCCTTGTTTTAAGAGCAAATTCACGTAGGAGCCGACGGAATGTTGGAAGTGCGTTCCTTGGGAAAGAAGTTCGGTGGTCTCAGGGCCGTAGATGATTGCAGCCTTGAGGTCCGAAAGGAGTCCATTACCGGACTTATAGGGCCCAATGGGGCTGGTAAGACTACCCTCTTCAACTTGGTGACGGGCTTCCATAAACCCGATGGTGGTGAAATCCTCTTCAAGGGGGAACGAATCGATGGCCTTCCCCCCCACGAGATCTTCCGTAGGAAGATCTGCCGGACATTCCAGATTACCCGGGAGTTTAGCCATATGAACGTGCTGGAAAACTTGATGCTGGTACCGGAGGACCAGCGAGGGGAGCGGATTTGGAATACCTGGTTTCGCCCCGGGTTTGTAAGAGAGCAGGAACGGGAGATAAGGGATAAGGCTTTGGAAGTATTGGAATTTGTGGAGTTGATCGATCTGAAGGATGAGTATGCGGGCACGCTTTCGGGGGGGCAGAAGAAGTTGCTCGAATTGGCCAAGACCATGATGGCGGACCCCGATCTGATCCTCCTGGATGAGCCCGGTGCAGGAGTGAATCGAACGTTGATGAGGAAATTGGTCGATAATATCAGGAAGCTCTGTTCGGAGAAGGGATTCACCTTTTTGATTATCGAGCACGACATGGACCTGGTCATGAGCCTCTGCAACCCCGTCATCGTAATGAGCGAGGGGCAGAAGCTTGCAGAGGGAACCCCGGAGGAGATCCGGTCGAATAAACGGGTCCTGGAGGCCTATCTCGGAGGTCAATATCGATGAGGGTTTTGGAGGCCAGAAACCTGACTTCCGGTTACGGTGAGACGGATATCCTCCACGATGTCTCCATAAAATTGGATGAGAAGGAGATCGTCTCCATCATCGGGCCAAATGGTGCGGGAAAGTCAACCCTGCTGAAGACCATCTTCGGCATATTGAGGCCGAGTCAAGGGGTAATCGAGTTGCAGGGTGAAGAGATAACCGAGTTGAGCCCCGACAAAATCGTCCGTAAGGGGATGAGCTATGTCCCGCAGGTCGACAATGTCTTCTCCTCCCTGACCATCCAAGAGAATCTGGAGATGGGGGCCTTCGTCAGAACCGATGACTATCGGGATAGGCTCCAGGAGGTGTATGCCCTATTTCCCCTTCTCAAGGAGAGGAGGAACCAGAAGGTGGGTAGCCTCTCCGGTGGGCAGCGCCAGATGGTGGCCATGGGGAGGGCGTTGATGCTAGATCCTAAGGTGCTGCTCTTGGACGAACCTTCCGCCAGTTTGGCCCCACTGCTGGTGGAGATGATTTTCGAAAAGATCGTCGACATCAATAAAACGGGGGTCGCCATCGTAGTGGTTGAACAAAATGCCCGGGAAACCCTGAAGATATCACATCGGGGGTATGTCCTGGCCATGGGGAGAAAGGTATTCGAGGATACGGGAAAGGCTATCCTGGAAAATAAAGAAGTTGGGAAACTCTACCTGGGGGGTTGAAGGTGGCCGAACTGATCGTATACGGTATCGTCCTCGGGAGCATCATCGCACTGGGGGCCATCGGCCTCACCCTGGTGTACGGGATCCTGAGGTTTGCCAACTTCGCCCACGGTGACCTGATGACGGCCGGGGCCTTTATTGCCTTCTTTTTGGTCACGGGTCTTTTTCCCTGGCTTGGCATTCCCGATACCACCTTCGGCCCCCTTTCCTTTGGGTGGCGGATGGCCTTCGCCTTTCCCATCGCTATGTTCTGCGTGGCTGTTGTTTCCATCCTACTCGATCGTATCTTATATCGGCCCCTTCGTCTGAAACGGAGTGGCTCGGTGATACTGGCCATGTCCGCCCTGGGGGCTGCCTTTATCATCCGAATGATCGTCCTTATCTTGTGGGGAGCGGATTATCGCCTCTATCGGCCTGGAGTGCTGCGTCCGGCCATCCAATTACCCTTGGAGATTAAGATCAGACCCGATCAGATTTTTCTCCTATTGGTGGTTCTAACTCTCGTGATTCTTCTCTACCTCTTTCTTCAACGCACCAAGATGGGAAAGGCCATGCGCGCCACCTCCGATAACATGGAGCTGGCCCGGGTGAGCGGGATTGACACCGAAAGGGTGATCATATGGACGTGGGGTATCGGAGGTGCCCTTGCCGGAGCGGGGGGTATCCTCTACGGGATCGACGTCCAGTTGCATGGGGGGATGGGCTGGAACTTCCTCTTGCCCCTCTTCGCGGCCACCATCCTGGGGGGGATAGGTAATATGTACGGGGCTCTTATCGGCGGTTTGGTCATGGGAGTTGCGCAACAGGTCTCCACCGCGTATCTCTTGCCGACCTATAAACCCGCCGTTGCTTTTATGGTCATGATCGTAATCCTCTTGGTAAGACCCCAGGGGATCTTTGGGGGGAAGCGCGCCTAATGGAGATTGAGGGGATCATTGCCTATCTGGTTTCACTGGCCATCATGGCTGGGATCTATGCCGTGTTTGCCCTGGGTTTAAATATCCAATGGGGGTATACGGGCCTCTTCAACATCGGGATCGCCGGCTTCTTCTGCATCGGGGCATATGCCTCGGCCATGATTACAACCCCCATGCCCACGGGACTTTACGCCCAATATGTCCACCAGATTTTCGGACTCAATCTCCCCTTCATCCTCGGCATCCTGGGGGCTGCCCTGGTATGCGGATTCATCGCCTTTCTGATCGGATATCCGACCCTTCGGCTACGGGAGGATTACCTGGCCATAGCCACCATCGGCATTGCCGAGACCTTTCGCCTCGTCTTCAATAACGAACACTGGTTGGCAAACGGACCCCGGGGCTTGATGGGGCTTCCCCAGCCCCTTCAGGGGTTGGTCGATCCGAGACACTACAATTATATCTATCTGCCAATCGTATTGGCCGTCATGGTGGTCATCTATTTATCAATCGAGAGGGCGATTCGATCGCCCTGGGGGCGGGTACTCCGCGCCATCCGAGAGGATGAGACCGCCTCGGCTATGAGCGGGAAGGATATCTTCAGGTTCAAGATGCAATCGCTCATATTCGGCTCGATGATCATGGGTGTGGGAGGCGCCCTCTATGCCCACTACACCAAAGCTATCTCTCCGGACGTGTTTACCCCCCTTTACGGGACCTTTATCATCTGGGTTATGCTGATGGCGGGGGGGAGCGGCAACAACAAGGGGGCCATCCTCGGCGCCTTTGTGGTTTGGGGGATCTGGATCGGGGCGAAGTTTTTGACGGACTTCCTTCCTTACACCCTGAAGGCCAGGGCCCCTTACATTCGCTTCCTGATCATCTTCATCCTCCTGGAGATCATCCTCATCCACCGACCACAGGGCCTCATGGGGGAAGAGAAGAGGATATCCAAGATGATCGACTGACGAGGCTTCGGCCCCTTAGTGACATGTATCAACAAAAAAAAGGGGGATCTCGCCGTGGCAGGATCCCCCTTATTGATCCGTTTTTCTATTCGCCTTATATCCGCGGGATCTCTATCTCCATACGGATCGTCGTGGGCACGCCATTCCGGTATCTCCAGACTTCAATGGGCGTCTTCACGTCGCCGTTTTTGTCGAAATCCACGGACCCAGCGGCCCCTTCGTAGTTGATGCCCTTCCCCTGATCCAGCAACTGAAAGGCCCTCTTGAATTCCCCCGGCTTGATGACTTCACCGGGCGGGTTGGCTACCCTACGGAGATTGTCCCTGATGTTCTTGGATGTCATGGGCATGCCCTTCGCCTTTGCGGCATAAGCGGCAAGGCCAATCACCGCCGTGGCATCATAGGCGTTGGTGATGAAAGGCAGGGGAGGAAGTTTCCCGTACTCCGCTCGATAATCGGCGCTGAAAATAATATTAGAATCAGTCGCTGCCGCGCCAGGAGCCGTTCCCCATCTTCCTTCAACTATCTTTTTCCCGACAGCCTTGACGATATCAAGGGATTTGGTACCATCGCAGAAGAGGAAATTCCTGAATTTGAAGAACTCGAAGGCCTCCTTGATATAGACCTTGGCATGCTCCGGGTAGCTGAAGGCACCGATAATATCGGGTTTTCCCTCAAGGGCCCTCTTCAGTTCCGCCGTGTAGGACTCCGCGGCCTTTTCGTCATGGGGCACTATGGCGAGGACCTTGCCACCCATGTTCTCGTATGACTTCTGAAACTGCAGAGCAAGCCCCTGGCCGTAGGGGTTGTTGACGTAGAGGACTGCGGCCTTTTTACTGAAGCTCGCCCCCAATTTCCCCAAAATGACCCCCTGAAGGGCATCCGATGGGCAGGTCCGGAAGAGCACATCAGCATCCGTGTCAGAGGGCAGAACGGTGATGAGCGGGGAAGTAGAAGCCGGCGAGATTTGTACAACCCGACTGGGACAGGTCACCGATTCGGCCACGGGCACCGTGACTCCACTTGCAAGGGCACCCACGATGGCAACGACCCTGTCAATCTCGACCAATTTCTTGGCGGCATTGACCGCCGGGATGGCTGACGTTTCGCTGTCTTCATGGATCAGCCTGATGTTCAACCCCGCCGCCTTCAGTTGTTTTGCGGCGAGTACAGTGCCATTTTTTAGATTGGGACCGAACTCCTTTAATGGCCCAGTGTGGGAAAGAAGCGTACCCACCTTCACCTCTTGTGCAAAGGCCCCTGAGGCCAAGGCGAGGGCAAAAATGAATACAATTGTTATCGATAAAATCTTCTTCATACCGCCCTCCTTTCTCTATCTATACTCAGACGTTTTTGTTGCTTTTTCCCATTCACCTCCTTTCCCTTAAAGAATGAGACTCGTGGCCGTCACATCGGCGAGAAATGTATTTCCCTAATTACATCAATTTTCCCCTCTTGTCAACAAAAAGAAATATCAATAATCGCAAATTGAACCCGTTGACCACCATCGGTGAAAAAGGTATCTTTATCATGGAAAATCTCTTGCATGGGATAAGGCTCCGAATCTCGCTCGAAAGTTGGGAGGATATATGGCTAGGGTACTGGTTCCCATAGCGGATGGTGTTGAGGAAATCGAGGCGGTAACCATCATCGATGTCCTTAGGCGCGCTGGAGTGGAGGTGGTCTGCGCGGGACTCACCGAAAAACCCGTCACCGCCTCCCGAAAGGTAAAGCTTATCCCGGATAGATCGCTGGAAGAGGTCAAAGAAGAGGCCTTCGATATGGTTGTCCTACCGGGAGGGGGAGATGGGGTTGAAAATCTCAAGAGGGACCCCCGGGTTGAGGCAATCCTGAGGAGGATGAGCGAGAGACAAAAATGGGTGACGGCCATCTGCGCTGCCCCCACCCTGTTGGCTGCCTATGGTCTTTTGGAGGGGAAAAAGGTAACGAGCCATCCCAGTCGAAGGGACCAAACAGCCTTAGAGAAGGTACATTACCAGGAGCAGCGGGTTGTCCAGGACGGTCACACCATCACCAGCCGCGGCCCTGGCACGGCCTTGGAATTTGCCTTGAAGCTGGTTGAAGTTCTCTGTGGGAGGGAAAAGGTCGGGGAGTTGAAAGAGGCCATGGTGGTGAAGGATTAGGATAGTCCCTTCGATTATCCCAACCAAACCCCCGATTGTCCGTATACACCTCTATATATAATGTCTTTTTCCTCGTATGTAAGTTCCCGATATTATTTGGGACTCGAATACGGGCTCGCGAAAAGAGGTCCAAAGGTCAGTTTTGACGATTCCACTGCAAACAGCGACTACAACCCGGTGGTAAAACAATTCCTGAGCGATCGCGGAACTGTCAGCGCGGATGAGAGGACTAACACATTGATCATTAGAAACATCCCCAAGAATATTGAAGAGATAAGGGGCCTCTTCCGCTAGTCCATTTCCGGGCGATCGACGGCTTGCAAGGGGAAAATACCGAAGGCGGATGGGAGGAGCCCATGGTACACTCCGGGGAAATTATCCAATGCCTCGATAAAAAGGAAGCGCAAATGTTAGACCTCTTGGAAAAGGTCGTCAATATCGATTCGGGGACCTACCTGAAAGAAGGGGTTAACCAGATAGGCAGCATCATTGTCCCGAAACTCCATGAACTGGGTTTCGAGGTTGAGCAACTCCCCCAACCCGATTTCGGGGATCATCTTCTCGCTCGGAAAGGGGGGACTTCTATGAAGAGGCTCCTCTGCATTGGCCATATGGATACCGTTTTCCCGGAGGGGGAAGCCAAAAGGCGCCCCTTTCGCATTGACGGCCATAAGGCTTACGGACCGGGGGTCCTCGATATGAAGGGAGGAATTGTGGTCCTTCTCCATTCCCTTTATGCCCTCATGGAGGCGGATCCCGGCCTCTATCAAGCCCTTGATCTCACCCTGCTTTTCAACTCCGAGGAGGAGATTCTTTCCCCTACCTCCACCCCTTATATCATACGGGAAGCCCAGGCAGCGGATACTGTTTGTGTTTTCGAACCGGCACGCCCCAAGGGGCAAGTGGTGATCAAGAGGAAGGGGGTGGGAAAGTACTATCTCACTGTCCACGGCAAAGCAGCTCATGCGGGAGCTCAGCCAGAACTGGGTGTTAGTGCCATCGAGGAATTGTCCCGCATAATTTTGGAATTTCATGCCTTAAATGATCTTGAAGGCGGCCTCACCGTCAACGTAGGGGTCGTCAGAGGAGGAAGCCGGTCCAACATTATTGCCGAGCATGCCTATGCAGAAATAGACGTTCGAGCGGTGGATCAAATCCAAATAGATAGGATCCAGCAGGAGTCTGACCGTATCTGCCATCCTCATCGGGACGGAATCCGGATGGAATTGACCGGAGGAATTGCATTCCCACCCATGTTGAAGACCGAACGGAGCTTGGAGCTCCTCCGTTTGGTCCAGGAAGCAGGAAGGGAACTGGGCGTCGATATTGATGAGACTCCCACTGGGGCAGGATCCGACGGCAACCATGCTTCCCATTATGCTCCGACCATTGATGGCCTCGGCCCCCAGGGGACTGGAACCCATAGCCCGGATGAAACCCTGATCGTCCCCACCCTGCTCGAGCGCTCAAAGGTCTTCGCCCTATTTATCGAAAAATGGCATCAGTCTTTTGCGCCAAAGGAAAACTACCCCAAAGGTCTTTCACCCCTTTGATAATAATGGCCCATTAGACGTCCTCCCAATACTACCTTTCATCAAACTCACGGCGGAATTATGATAAGAGATTTTCCTCGAATAGGAGAAGGAGCTCGGTTTGAAAAAGAGACCGACCCATCTTGAAAGAAGTCCTTCAATCCCAGATCAGGAGAACTTCCAGTGGAAGTCCCTGGTGGTACTGGCATCGGCCCATCTGATCACCGATATCTATAACAACTTCCTCCCTCCATTGATGCCTCTTTTGATTCAAAAAATGAACCTCTCGTTGGCCCTTGCGGGCTCCCTTGTCACTATAAGGGCCATTGCCTCCTTTTTAACCCAACCCGCAGTCGGATACATATCGGACCGCACCGAAATACGCCTTTTCGTCCTTTTCGGTCCTCTCGTCACAGGAATATTTGGTGGTTTTCTGGGGATTGCCCCATCGTACTGGACTCTTGCCCTCTGTTTGATCATGGGAGGAATCGGACACTCCGCCGTGCACCCCCAAGGCGCAGCCATGACCGGGGACATCGGTCGCAGGCGGGCCGGCTTCTCCATGTCGGTTTGGATGTTTGGAGGTACGTTGGGGATGGCTTTAGGTCCCATAATTGTTACCGTTATGGTTTCCATATTCGGGTTGAGCGGAACGGTCTACACCATCGTTTTGGCCTTAATTATGACCGTATTCCTCATCCGGTTTGCTCCAACACCACCTTCAAGAAAAGATCTGGCCGACGCTTACAGTTTGAGGACACACCTGTTTCCTAGAATAGGACCGCTTGCTGTCCTTTGGCTTCTTGCGGTAATTAGAACCGCAACCGGCATGAGCTTTTTGAACTTTCTATCCATTTTGCTTATTCAGAGGGGGTTCCCCCTTTTTACCTCCGGACTTGCAGTATCCTTATTTACTGGTGGCGGAGCTTTGGGAGGTTTTATCGGTGGAATTCTTTCTGACCGCGTGGGAAGGAAAAAGGTGATGCTGGCATCTTTTCTCCTATCCCCCGTGGCCCTTCTCTTGTTTCTCGAAACCCATGGAATCCCTTCATTGGGGCTCTTGGTTATCGGGGGAATCTGCATGTGGGGCACGACCTCCGTTCTCATCGTCGCCGCCCAGGAAATAGCCCCAAAGAGCCGTACCCTCGTATCCAGCATGATAATGGGCGTGAGTTTGGGGGTGGGTAGTATTCTGGTAACCGTCACAGGGTTTCTCGGGGATACTATCGGGTTGGAAAACGCCCTTCAATGGGTCCTTGTTCTGCCCATTATTGGGGTTGCTCTGATTGCCCTTGGTGTAAAGGACCATAGGTCATTCAGTAATTCACCTTAGCCAAGGATAAACCTTTGAGGAGTTTCCGGACTTTTGGGCTCTTCCCAACGCCCGATCGCCCAAATTCCTTTGAGCCACCCAAATAGCAATTCCAAATGTCAAAATTCAAATGTCAAATAAAATCCTAATGCTTAAATGTCAAAACTCTTAATTTCCCTCAATAGTTAAGTAGTTAGCTTGTCAAACCAGTCGATAACTCAACGACTCGAACAATCAACCTTCCCCATTTGACATTTGACATTCATTTGAACTTTGAGCTTTGGGATTTGTTCATTCTAATTTTTGTACCTTTTAGCAAGTTAGAGTAATTACATACTTTTTTCTGAGGAAACTCCAGTAAACCTTTTCACCTCATCTCCCACCCCCAAGGTATTTGGTCTCCTCTATCAGGGACGACTCCTCGAGTTCTAATACCACAATTTTTTGAAGACAGTGGCTAAAAGGGATAATGCTCTTTCGTTCCTCACTCTTGGAGAGCCGCTTCGGTCAGCGAATCATTGGCACGGTGATAGTGCCATCCATGAGAAACAGGATCTTAGCCTCCCGTCCCTTTACATCCAGGGCTCTATCCAGAGCGCTCTGGATATCCGAAAAGGGTCGCACGAAGACACTCTCCACATCCGCATCCGGCAGGTCGGTCACCGCCCACATTTCCGCCCACTGCGCAATCTCTGCCATCTTGGCCGCCTTGTGGTAACCCAACACAAATCTACGCTCGATTCGTTCCAAGGCATCTGTGGGAGTCTTGGAACTAGTCAGCAACTCGAAAAATGTCTTCCCTCCCACTCCCGTGCGACACTTGCTCACGAGGATCAGGATGCCCCCCTCATTGAGGCCGAGCTTCCCATTATCCAAGGCCTTTTGTGACTGGTAAAGATCTACATCCATGGGATATCTGGCAACGGAAACCACAATGTCCGCCTTCATGGGCACATCTACGCAGAAAACCTCGCTCGCCCGTTCAATGGCCCCATCGAAGGAGGTGTAAATATCCCCTGCCGTGGCCCCATAAATTCGGCGATCCTTATCTAGCACCAGCTGGATGGAGAAAATCTCTTTGTCATGGATGACCCGCATGGCGTCGATCATGTCCTCATGGACCGGGTTCCCTGCTAAAGACAGCGGTTTTGCCCCCGGCCAGATGGCATATCTGTGGTTTTGCTCGACGGTCTGGTACGAGGCAATCCCGGGAAGGAAGAACTTCCGCCCCCCCGTGTATCCAGCAAAATAATGCGGTTCCACTGAGCCAATGGCCACCAACTTGTGGGCCTCTACACCCAGGCGGTTCACATACATCTCAGTGCCATTTCGGGAAGTCCCCAAGTGAACCATTTGGGGGAGGATGCGGGAGTCATGAACGTGAATCCGATCCCGAAATTCCCGGTACAAATGACCGAAGATGGACCGGATTTCTTCCTCCGTGGGGGCCCGGTGGATCCCGGTGGCTACGATGAAGCGCGCATCAACCCCTCGGATCTGCTCGTGGAGGATTTCCAGAACCTTGGCCGTAGGAGTGGGGCGGGTTCCATCGTTGACGACGAAGAGCACATCCCGGGCGTCGTCCAGGAACTCAGAAAATGGGGGGCTTTCTGTCGGATGGTCCAAAGCCTCAAGAAGGGTCTCCTCCTCCGGGTTTGTACTCACCTCATTGGGGAAAACCACGCCCAGTACGTTCTCGTCCGGAACTCGGACTAAGACCTCCTGTTGTCCGTAGGGGATAAGGATCTCCACTGTGGACCCTTTCTCATCTTCAAGAGCAGTCTTCAGGAAATGGAAAGGCCCTCGTAGCCTTCAACATCTCCCTGACGGGTTGATTCCTGGGGAATGCCTTGTCGGGTAAATCGTAAAAGGGATCTCGCTTACAGGTCAGTTTTCTGCTTGAGACACCCCAGCATGTGCTCCAGCCTGCCCTTGTCAAAGCCAACCATAACATCGTTGCAGGCCGCAATAACGGGGACGCTCCGAGCTCCTGAAATCTTCACCATCTCGTTTAAGGCTTCACGATCGCTGGTAACGTCGAATTCCTTGTACGGGATTCCCTGTTGCGAAAGATACTCTTTCGCCACCTTGCAATACGGTCAGGTGGGACTCGTATAAATTTTCACCTCTTCCTCGGCCATGGAATGATTCCTCCCTTTTTTGATTTCTCTGTATTTACTCTAATGAAAAAAGAAGGACAGTGTCAAGGGATGCTTTGGAGACCTCTGAAAAGGGATCTCCTCGCTGCTCAAAATATTCTTTCGACATTTATTCATTAACTGCATATAAGTTCCAGCTCCATTGTACCCTTTATGGTGGGAGGAAAAATAATCTTTTGTAAAATCTTCTCCAGAACTTCTTTTTTATACGCTTTCCTTCGGGAGCTTTTAAGTTGAATACTCCTTACCTTCCCTCCTTCAATGTTCAAAAGCACGACTAATTTTTTTGAACCCCACTTTTTTAACACTTTCTCCAACTCTTCCCTGAATGGAGAGAATAACTTCTCTACTTCCTCCATGGTAATCCCGGGAGGCAGCTTTCCTCCCATGATGTAAAGCCGGGAAAGCTCTTTTTTCTCATCGTGATGACGAGAATAGGCCTCCTCCTTCGCTATCGGCGCATTCATTAAACCGTAAGAACGAGGAGGATGAGGTAGAGAAGCAGCTAACTTGTACCTGGCATTGCCAACCGCATAATCACTCACCCCTTCAGGTAAAGGTACAGGCTGCTTTACCGTAACGATCTCCCCGGTATCTCTCACTATGGTATCCACAGCTACAAAAGAAGTATATTGAGTCATAAGGTGGTATGCAAGACCGAGATTTTTTACCTCTTCGTCTACTTTAGCTCCCACCCTCCCGTAATCAGAAAGGCGGGCTATTCTCTCCCTGGCCCAGAGGTATTTAAGGGCCCCGTTATCCTTATCTTCCAGTGAAGGGCTGAGATCAAACTCCTTTTCATAATCACCCCAGATGGTCTTGCCCGTAATTCTCATCTTCCCTTCAGGGTTTCTGTATTTCCCGAAGAGCATGAGGGGTCTCCGAGCAAAAAGGTCAGGGAGAGAAGGAGGCTCCACCTCATAAGCATCAAAGCCGTGAAATTTGACCCGGATATCGGTAAGAAGAGGGGACCCTATATAGTCAGAAAACCTCTTTGCTACCTTTAAAGCTTCATCACTATTCGTTGCAACAAAGGGTTCTCCCCTCCCTACTCTAGCCATTCCCTCTATGAGATACCGATTCACCCCTTTCCCTATTCCAAAAGGAAAGAAATTTGCCTCGTTAAGATTTTCCCTCATGAGGTCAAATACCTCTTTCTCCACCGCCACATATCCATCAGTGGCTATAACTACGATGCGAGAAAGCCCTTCCCTCTTTTCCAAAGAGAGCGCTCTTTGCAAAGCGGGTAAAATCCTCGTTCCTCCCCCTCCCCTCTGTTCTTCCAGCATGACGAGCGCCTTAGCCCTGTTCCCTTCCGTAGCACGAAGAGGATAAGGGGAAAGGACCTTTGAGCCACCTGCAAAGAAGAGAATATTGAAGTAATCTTTACCCCTTAAATTCCCAATGATTTCCCTGATAAGGGCCTTTGAAACCGTCAAGGGAAATCCATGCATCGAGCCGGAAACGTCCACGATGAAAACATATTCCCGGGGAGGAACTTCATCCAACGTCACCTTTTCCGGGGGTTGTAGCATAAGAAGGAAAAACTTCTCCTTCTCCCCAGGGTATAACAATAGACCGCTCTGTATCATTTCCCCCTGCAACGAATACCGCAGGATGTAATCTCTATTTCCTCCTCTTTCTTCCTCAGGGGATAGATCTATCTCCGCTTCATCCATATCCTGCCGTACCTTCACCTTATGGGAAGGAACCCATACCTTGCCCAATGGAACCCCTGTTCTTATATTCACGCCTATGTCGAACGTATACGGAGACCCTTCCCCTTCATGGAGATATGGAGTCTTTATCCATTTGTCGTGGTCCTTTACCTCGCTTTCCTTTTTCTCGCAGTACCGTGGTCCTACCACCGTGGGGAAGACGAACTCATATATCCCATCCTCGGGTACCAAGAGTTCCGTATAGTTAACCATCACCTCTATTACATCCCCCGGCATGATGTTGGCTACCTTCATCTGGAAGACGTTGGGCCTTTTCTGTTCCAAGAGAGAGGCTACCTTACCTTCCTCTTTTGCCCTCTCATATATTATTTTGGCCATTTCCCTTTCTTCTATCTTCGCCTCGATGATCCTGGTGCCGATTTTCATCCTCATGGCGTGTATGGCTGACTTCGTCCCCAGGGGAAATACATAGATCGCCTCTATGGTTCTCTTCCCATCATTTTTGTAGATCTGAGTCAGTTCTATATCAGCTATCACTCCCGCAATATTCGCTTCCGCTTTCGTCCCCAAAAGAGGAAACGGGTCAATAGAAGCGTCATCGCTCTGGACAAAGAAGTAGGGAGAGAGAATTTTTTCCTTATCCCCCCCATAGGAAGAGGTAAAGGAAAGAATAGAGATGAGAAGACCGAAAATGAACAGTAACTTTTTCATCGCTCACCCTCCACTTTACTGTTTTTTCTCTTAGACAACAAAACGCGGGAAAAGTTCCCACTTTTTATCCTTTACCAAAGACACCGCTTCATGCTGTCTATCCTGAATTGACAATTTGGAACTCGCCTTGATGCACCATACTCCTTTCCATCAACCAACA
>CBDUXJ010000018.1:0-18336 GCA_965371165.1 uncultured Syntrophobacterales bacterium
ATAAAGAATAGCCACAAAACCAAGCCATCCCTGAGGGCGGCCAATTGATGGTCAAGTCGGAGATTCCTACTTCGCAGTGGGTGGCCATCTCTTTGGCCGATACTGGGGAACGCGCACCAAAAGAGAATCTGGACAAACCCTTTGAGCCACTGTTCACCACCTAGGTCAAGGGGATTGGGCTGGAGCTGGCAATCACCAAGGCCTTGGTCGAGGCAAATGGAACCACTATCGAGGTACAGAGTGAGACCGGGAAGTAGGTGGGGACCGAGGATATTCGGCAAGAATGGTTGCCTTAGATAGTAGACCGATGACCACCATAGCAATTGCGACTCAAAATAGAAGGGTGCGGAGTGGGAATCAAACACTATTCTCCAGATATCTTTCCAAACTAACAGGAAGCTAAATTGATTTGTCCGGCATGTAAAAATACGAACACTCAACGAATAAGACGTAGGACTTGGATGCGATTAATACCCACAAGTAGACATTATAAATGCACAAATTGCGATTGGAAGTTCCTGCACATTTTTGGGCGTTCATCGTTAGTCCGAACCCCTGGCACTACGAAGTTAACAAGCCCCCAGAAAAAGACCAACCTTTTAGACCTCCCTAGATGAGAAAGAGTTAAAAGTCCTTCTTGTTTTTGCCAGTGGACATTTCAGTCAACTTATTTAATAGAGAGGGACGGTCATGAAATTATGCTTTTCTCTTTTCGAAGATTGGGGATTGCGGGACGCGGGGTTTTCATTTATTATTTAAAGCTTGAAGTGAGGAAGAAAGGGAGAAGGGGCCAAATCTTGAAAGGAGGGTAATAGTATGAAAGAGAAATTAATAGAAATGGTTAAAAAAGGCATACCAGATAAAGAAATAATGAAAGAGCTGGGCATCCAGACGAGAGCTTCTTTGAAAAGAATGTATTATGATGCTTTGGTTGAGGCTGGGAAGATTAAGCATATAGTGACTGAGAGAAAAATGAAAAAGGCAGCGCCTAAGAGAAGAGCGTTGACCATTGGCAAAAGGGGAACCATGCTTCTTAGTAATGCCTTGCTAATAGATCAGCTTGGTTTCAAAAAAGGACATAAATTTACCGTTGCCAAAAGAAGGGATAGTATTATCCTGCGAAAAACGGATTAGCGAAAGATTTCAATCGCCAATAGGCCTGAGAAAACCATGGGGCCATAGATTTTAGTTAGCAATCCACATTTCCCGTAATAAGACAGAGTAAACCCGATTTGGTATCCAAATCGGTCTCATAAAGACATCCCGCCTCTTTTGTCTTGTAAGAAAATTTCTGACGAAATTTTAGGAAAAATTCTTGTCTATTTCTTAATCTGTTTGCGGGAATATAAGCAGTGGCCGAAAGCCAAACCATCCGTGAGGGTAGGACGGAAAGTCTTTCTTGGTGACCCTTAACCACTTGAAAGAGGTGTGACATGTGGAAGAAAGGGGGAATATAGCAAGAATGTTATGTGAATTTTGTAAAAAGAAAGAAACAGAATATATCTGCGATAGCTTCGGTTGCGACAACGTGTTTTGCGATGATTGTGTATACTGGGATATTGATGACCGAAACCCTTTAGGCGATTCTATGATTGTTTGTCTTACTTGTGCGGAGAAAAGAAAATCTAAAATAGGGGTCGCGTCTACACATTTGACAGAGTCGGGAGCATCAGAAAGACAATGTTGATTGGGGGACCCTTTGATACCTTCATATATAACGTCGGTTTTGAAACAACTTACGATAGGTCTTTATCTCTGGCGACATAATACCTATCAGGAGGATCACTCTGCAGAATTTCCTTCCAATCTACAACTCCCTCAACCAATTCAAAGCCGTTGCTTGTATGTTTGTAGTTATTCATTAAGAATAAACCATGGTCACGAAACATTCGACCTTAAACTAGCAAAGGGAACAATCTTAGCAAGAAATAAAAAATCAGGGCCGGGTTAGCCCTGATTTGTTTTGGTTGAAATATAGCTCTTTTAGTTAGTCTCTTTATTTGATTAGCTCATGTTGAATACGTACCAAAACTTCTTGACTTTCAGAAATTCTTCCCTTCTTAATGACAGGCAAACAATTTGTCCTTTCCTGGAAAGGGATGTGATCACCGACCAGACGCCTATGGATGGGTCGATGAGACTCGGAGTCATAACCACACCAGACCGGGTGATAGACGGGAAGGTGGTCGGCGGCTTCAACCGCAAAAGGGTGGAGGAGTTTCTGGCTGGCGAACCTGGGTGGCTCCAGGTACACGGATAGATTCGCGGAGCAATGCCGCGATCACCGCTGGCGGCGGCATGCAAAGAAAGAGAGGAGGAAAGAACACGATGGAAAAGCTGGATGTTAACAAGCTAAGGGAAGAATTCAACCGCGCCAGCGAGTCCGTCAGGATCGTAACTCTCCTTTCACCCACCTGACCGGTCTGCCAGTATGGACAAGGTGTTGTCCGTGGACTCTTCGAGCAATTCAACGTCGAAAACCTGAAAGGCTTTATCGTATGGCTCCCCATGATGCCAAATGACAACGGCGAACGGGCCCGTGACGAGGCGACGACCTTTGAAGGCTTACACGTGGTTCATGCCTGGGACCCGATGCACCATCTTGGCGACCTGTACGCCAAGACTCTGAGCCTCGATTCCACGGCGTGGGATGTGTATTTTCTCTATACACCAGTGGTGCAATGGAAGGGAAATGAGCCACCCCAACCCACTATCTGGATGCATCAGCTCCCTGCAGCCTCGGGAGCCGACCGGACCCTTGTTTTGTACCCGACCAGACTTTCCCAGGAGCTTCTCAAACTGCTTGGAGACGGAGTTGAGCCGGGCCATGTCAGCCGTGCCGACCTGGGTCTTCAGCTACACGAGAGGGGGCTGGCGAATCTGGTGAGGGAACGAGGTCCCTATACCCTCGAAGACATACGACAGGCCGTCGAGGACTCAAAAATAGAGACATGACCCGAGAAGGGAGATAGCCTCACCTGTGACCTCGCGGTCTTGAACAAGATGAACAGTAAGGCACTGCAATGGAAGAAAAAGGTTGATGGGATATTAAGCGATATCTGAAGGTGTGACCCCACACAATCACATGCGACATACGGATATTCACATGGAGAAGGGTTTTATTGGGGCTGGAGGAGTCCATTCAGAGGGATTCCTCCGAAGCCTTTTCGAGCTCCTCCTTACATCGGAGGCAATACCGTGCGTTGGGTATGACTTCAAGGCGCTTCAATGCGATGGGCTCTTCACATTCCTCGCACATCCCAAAGCTTCCGTTCTCGATGCGATCCAAGGCTTCGTCCACCTCAATCAATTTAACCCTTTCGTTTTCGCTCAAACTCATGAGAAGATGGCGATTGTAAATGGTTACAGACTCATCCCCGATATCCTGAGCGCCGTCCTGGCCAATCTCCTGGGCAGACCCATCTCGTTGTCGCATTTGTCCGATAATCTCCTCCCTCGCCTGAAGTAACTTCTTTCTAAACTGCTCCACTAATTTAGGTTTCACTTCTCCTCCGCGCAGAGTGGCTAACCGCTTACCTTGGCGCCCAGGTTGGATCTCCTTGCCTCCTGCTCCACCCTATCCACCCTTGGGGCATCGAGCCAAAGCCCTTCCAGGTCGTAAAACTCCCTAACCGGGGCAAGGAAGACATGAACCACCACATCGTCGTAGTCCATTAAAATCCATTTCCCCCTTTCAAACCCCTCCATTCCCAGGGGACGGATGCCCATCTTCTTCAAATCATCCTCTATGGAACGGACGATGGCCTGGACTTGACGATCCGACCTCCCGCTACAGATGAGGAAGTATGCGGTAAAGGAAGTGATCTTTTGAACATCCAAAAGGACCAGATCGTAGGCTTTCTTCTCTAAAGCGGCCCGGACGCAATAGAGTGATTTTTCCCTCGAACTAGTCATCTTGCGATTTTCTTGAACCATCTTCAGCAGTTTTGAAATGCTCTCCTGTCCTAATCCCCCTTCGCCCGGTAAAAATGGTGTCGCTTGATATATCGCTCCACCTCAGGGGGGAGGAGATATTGTATGGACCTCCCCTTACTTACCTCTTCCCTGATCCTGGTGGAGGATATGTCCAAGAAGGTAACCTCCTGCAAATAAATGGAATATCCATTCCGATGGATAAAGCGGTCTCCCCCTTCGTCGTAGACGAAGGCGTCGGCTATTTCCGGGGGAAGAATGCTAGCCGAAAAGGGCTTATCGAACCCCGGCCTTGTCATCACGATAAAGTGGCATAGTGAGAAGAGTTCTTGAAAGGACTTCCATGTTCCAATCTCCAAAAAGGCGTCCATGCCCAGAATGAAGAACATCTCAGAGTCGGAACCATACTTCTGCCTGAAGAATTGAATGGTAGCGATGGAATAGGATTTACCCGATCTCTTCAACTCAATGTCGGAAAGGGAGAAATGTGGATTGCTCGAAATCGCCAACCGCACCATCTCCATCCGGTGCTCGCCCGGGATTCCGCCCTCAACCTCCTTATGAGGTGGCAC
This sequence comes from uncultured Syntrophobacterales bacterium, assembly GCA_965371165.1. Lineage (GTDB taxonomy): Bacteria > Desulfobacterota > BSN033 > WVXP01. The sequence continues at coordinate 4,506 of CBDUXJ010000018.1, forward strand.
TGCCGCCGCGATAAAAATAACTCTTTTTAAATCAAACCGTTCCCGGATCTCTTCTGCTGCCCTTAGATGTCCTAAATGGATGGGATTGAACGTTCCGCCAAAGATCCCTATCCTCACCCCTCACCTCGACCCTTACTATCCTATCCAGCCACGAAACGGGTAATGTTATGATAATCTCCCCCCCGCCGCATAGGATCAAAGGGATAAAGTCCTACAATAACCTCTCCGGCTTTCTATATCCTTGCCCTGCCCTCCTCAACCTGATGAATAACTTCCCCCATCAGTTCTTCCACTCCCTCCCCCGTTAAAGCGGAAATGGGAAAAAGCCGTATCTCCATCTCTTCGAATCTTTCCCTAAGCTCCGGAATCCTGCCTCGAACGTGCTCTAAGTCAATCTTGTTGAGGGCGACCAACTGGGCCTTATCCAATAAGGTGGAGTTGAAGACCTCCAGCTCATGGTTGACGGACCGAAAGTCCTCGATGGGATCGGAGCACACGTGGTCAGAGATGTCCATGAGATGGATAATCAGGTTCGTCCTTTCGATATGCCGCAAAAACCTCACACCCAGTCCTGCACCACGATGTGCACCCTTAAGCAAGCCGGGAAGGTCTGCGATGACTAATTGACTAAATTCACCGCATTTCGCTACCCCGAGATTAGGAATGATGGTTGTAAAGGGATAATCGGCGATCTTTGGCCTTGCCGAGGATATCCTTGCCATGAGAGTCGATTTCCCGACATTTGGATATCCGATCAACCCCACATCGGCCAAAAGCTTCAATTCCAGGTTCAACCACTTCTGCTCGCCCTCTTGGCCCTCCTCCGCCCGGGAAGGCGACCGATTTGTTGAGGAGGTAAACCGAGCATTTCCTCTTCCCCCCTTACCCCCCTTTGCCACCACAAACTTTTGCTCCGCTATGGTGAAGTCCTGGATGAGTGCTCCGGCCTCCAAATCCTTAACGATGGTTCCCACGGGAACCCTGATTACGAGATCCGACCCCCCCCTTCCGAATCGTTTCCCTCTCCCCCCGGGCTCGCCATTTCCGGCCTTATAATGCTGCGGAAAAGAAAAATCCAAAAGGGTTGACAGATGTGGATCCGCTGCCAAGAGGATGTCCCCTCCCCTTCCACCATCCCCTCCGTCTGCTTTCCCTTTTGGAATAAATCTTCCTCGCCCGAAGCTTACACAACCCTTGCCGCCATCACCTGCCTTGACCCGTATCTTGGCCTCGTCCCGGAATTTCATCGCTCCGGTGATGCCGGTCCTGGATGTCTTAAGGGGCATAGATGCTGACCTGTTTTCGGTCCTTTCCCCTCTTCTCGAACTTCACAACCCCATCTATTTTCGCAAATAGGGTATAATCCCTTCCCATTCCCACGTTTTGCCCGGGGTAGACCTTAGTACCCCTTTGCCTCACCAGGATGTTTCCGGAACGGACAACCTGCCCACTGAATCGTTTAACTCCCAATCGTCGCCCAGCGCTATCCCTTCCATTCCTCGAGCTTCCCCCCGCTTTCTTATGGGCCATGGAAATCCTCCTCCCTTTCCATCTATTTTGCCTTCTCAGGCTTTAATCTGTGAAATCATCAATTTGGTATAGAGTTGGCGATGTCCCTTCTTCCTCCTGACGTTTTTCCGCCTCTTCATCTTGAAGACAACGATCTTCCTGGCCTTACCCTGTTCGACGATTTTGCCGAAAACCCGCGCCTTGGAAACAGTTGGGGTTCCCACTTTGAAGGTTTTTTCACCCCTGACCAGCAATACCTCCTCTAGTTCCACAACGTCTCCCACCTCTCCATTGATCCTTTCGGTCTGGATCAAATCCCCCTCACGAACCGTGTACTGTTTCCCTCCCGTCTGCACTACTGCATACATTGGATCGTTTCCTCTTAGAAAAATATTTGTAGCATAAAAAGGTAATATATTTTCCCATTATTGTCAATCCCATTCGCCTCCCATTCTTCTTTCGAAGGACTTCGCTTTCAACAGGGATGGCTTGGATTGAAAGGCCCACCATTTCGGGCTTTCTCTCGCCTTCTGAGGCTTCCTTTAAACTTCCACAATCTCGAATTGATCCTGATGGAGTCCATCTTTGGCCTTAATGATAACCTTTCTATCCAATTTTCTTTCCAGGTGTTCGATACCCATTCGCTCCTCGTCATACAGGAGATCCGCTACTTCGGGGTTAACATCCACCATTATGGTAGCGCCGCCCAAACCAGAGGCCACCCGTTCGATCTCCCGAAAGATGTCATAGCAAACGGTGGTTTTTGATTTAACATATCCCGCTCCATCACAATAGGTGCACGGGTCGCACAGAATCCTGGGAACACTCTCCCGAATCCTTTTGCGGGTCATCTCCGCCAAACCCAATTCGGAGATCTTCAGGATGTTGGTCTTTGTCCGGTCCTTCTTAAGCACTTCCTCCAAGGTGAGGTAAACTTTCTCTCGATCTCCATCCCTCTCCATGTCAATAAAATCGATGATAATGATCCCCCCGATATTCCTCAATCTCAATTGGTAGGCGATCTCCTTTACCGCCTCCAGGTTGGTCTTGAGGATCGTATCGTCCAAATTCCTCTTCCCCACAAATCGCCCCGTATTAACATCGATGGCCGTGAGTGCCTCTGTTATGTCGATAACGATATATCCCCCTGATTTCAACCAGACCTTCCTACCCAAGCTCTTATCGATCTCCATCTCGATCCCGTACGCATCAAATGTGGGTTCCCTTCCCTCATAAATCTCGATGTCGCATTTGAGCTTGGGCATGTAGGTCTTCGTGAAGTTGATGATATTCGAATATTCCTGTCGGTCGTCGACGATGACCTTGTTCACCTCTGGTGAAAGGAGATCCCGAATAACCCGCAGCACGATATTAAGATCGCTGTGGATAAGGCAAGGCGCTGAAGAATTCTCCTTCTTTCTCTGAATGTTATCCCATAACTTCAGTAAGAAATTCATGTCCTCATTGACCAACTTCTTGTCCCCTCCCTCACTTGCCGTTCTGACGATGAAACCCAATCCCTGAGGTTTGATTCCCTGGATAATTTCCATCACTCGCTTTCTCTCATTCTGGTCCTTTATCCTCCTGGAAACACCGACATGGTCAACCGTGGGCATAAGCACGAGGTAGCGGCTTGGAAGGCTAAAATGGGACGTAATCCTCGTGCCCTTTGTCCCAATGGGCTCCTTGGAGACCTGGACCAGGATTTCTTGTCCTTCACACAACAGGTCTTCGATCTGTGAAGGCTGGGATAGATAGCTGGGAACCCCTTGCATCTCGAACTCAAAATCCCCTTCTCCATCCGGCCCCTCATCCAACATAAGATCATATTCCTCGATATCCCTATAGACATCGGAGACGTAGAGAAAGGCCGCCTTTTCCAAACCGATATCCACGAATGCCGCCTGCATCCCAGGTAACACCTTAATCACCTTCCCTTTATAGATGTTACCAACGATGCTTCTCCCTTTCGTCCTCTCGATATAGAGCTCTGCGAGCATGCCATCTTCCAACAGAGCTACCCTTGTCTCCTGGGGGGTTACATTTATGACGAGTTGGTTCGACATTGGATCGCCTCCCTCATGTCTCCACTAGTTTGATAAACCGCAATCCCCTTACCTCTTCTTCGGTGAGGCCGAAAACCCACCTGATCACTTCCCTTGCCCGGGGCCTCTGTCCGTCTTTTCCCCTCAAAATAAATTCGATGACTCCCCCCTTCCAATTCAACACCTCCCAGAATGAAGGGGGAAGTCGGCTGGTATCCGTTTCCGATAAAGGGATTGTATCTCGTATCCTGACCCTGCCCACCATGGAACGAAGGTCAATTTCCGTGATCCCCCTCTTTCTCCTTTGAGCGTGGATTAAGTGATCCCTTTCCAAAAAGGCATCGATCTTCTCCTGAAACCCTTTGAGATGGGAAAAACCCAAAACGCACCAGTGGGCTTCCTTGGTGTAACCCATCCTTCGTGAGGAGGAAATGATCTCGAGTGACGAAACTCCAAGTCCCTCTGGCAACTCCCCATTGAGCTTCTCCATGAAGGTCTCCGTCCTTATCGGCTCGAAGAGTTCGAAGTTCGCTAGCTCTGCCAAGCTTTCCACGCCAAGGGGAAGTGCCCCTTCGAAGCTAATTTTGGGCAGGGGATGAAATCCTCGCGAATAGAGCAGCGGTAGATGAGCCCTTTTCGCTGCCCGATGAAAGGCCGTCACCATCTCAAGGTGGGATAGAAATCTCGCCTCCGCGAGTTTAAAGACCCTTGCCCGAATTCGCATTGGCGAAATCACCCGCTCCCCCTGACGGATGTTCGGCCGTGAGGAGATCCCTCGTTTCAACCGCAGTCCCGTCCCGTCATGATCACATACCCCACAACCCTCGCAGGAATCCCCACTGCACTGGGGAGAGGTTTCTCCCCCCATGCTCCTTTCCCAATCCCGAAGGAGGAATTCCTTCCCTATCCCCGAATCGATGTGTTCCCACGGGAGCACCTCCGAAAAAGCCCTCCTGCGGTTAGCATAGCACTCCATGCTCAACCCACTGGAATCAAAGGCCCTCTTCCATAAATCGAATTGGAAATGCTCACCCCACCCATCGAAACGACAGCCCAGGCGGTGGGCTTCCATGAGAACTCGGGAAAGCCTTCGATCACCCCTTGCGAACACCCCCTCCAGGAGGCTCATGCGAGGGTCTTGCCACTTGAGCCTTACCCCCTGAAGCTTAGATTTCAAGTAGGTATGCCTCTCCTGGATATCCTCCAGGGGGATCTGAGGCTCCCATTGGAACGGGGTGTGGGCTTTAGGGATGAAGGTGGAGACACTCGTATTCACGTGGATTGAAGCCCTACCCCTTCCCCCCACAAAACGGAGCCTCCCGGATAGATCCCCTACTGCCCTGAGGTCCTCTTCCCTCTCAGTGGGCAGCCCGATCATGAAGTATAACTTAACGGATCGCCACCCCCTTTGTGAGAGATCCCAGGTGGTCTCGAACAACCTGTCTTCTTCAACTCCCTTGTTTATCACATCCCTCAACCTGTGGGTTCCGGCTTCCGGGGCCATGGTAAATCCGGTTTTACGAACCCTCAAGATTTGGTCCATTATCTGGTGGGTCAGAGTCTCAATCCGCATAGATGGGAGGGAAATAGCCACCTTTTCCCCCGCATATTGGCCCATCACATCCGTCAATAATTCCCGGATGGAGGAGTAATCGCCAGCGCTCAGGGAAAGCAGGGAAATCTCCTCATATCCCGTCGCGGCCAGCCCTTTATGGATAAGCTCCTCTACCTGATCAGGGCTTCTCTCCCGATAAGGCCGATAAGTGAAGCCAGCCTGGCAAAATCGACAACCCCTTTTGCAGCCTCTGGCGATCTCAACGGTTAACCTATCGTGGATGACCTTCATACAGGGAAGGATGGGACGCGTGGGGTAGGCGATTGTATCCAAATCAGGAATCAATCTTTTTTTTACCCGACCTACCTCCTTTGTCAGGGGCTTGATCTCCGCTATGGTATTGTCGGGGTTATATCGAACCTTGAAGAAGGAGGGGATATAAACACCGGGTATCCTCGACAATTCCTTTAAAAGCGCGCCCTTATCGCCGCGCGCCTCCTTCCACCGGAGAACGGCGTCGGCGATTTCCAGAATGGCTTCTTCCCCTTCTCCAATAAAGATGGCATCGAAGAATTCTGCCATGGGTTCGGGATTAAAGGCGCATGGCCCACCGGCTAGGATGACGGGATAATTCTCGCCCCGTTCATCTGCCAATAGGGGAATAGATGAGAGTTCCAGCATATTTAATACGTTGCTGAAACTCAATTCATACTGAAGGGAGAAGCCGATAACGTCGAAATTCCTCAGGGGTAAACCCGATTCAAGGGAAACCAAAGGCACCCCCTTGCTCCTTAGAAGGACCTCCATATCAATCCAAGGGGCAAAAACTCTCTCACAAGCGATGTCATCCCGGGAGTTGAGTGTGGAGTAGAGGATCTGAAGGCCGATGTGGGACATGCCCACTTCATACGCATCCGGAAAGGCAAGGGCGAACTTGAGTCTGACTTTCCCTGAGTCCTTACGAAATGAATTGATCTCGTTACCCAGATACCGCGATGGCCTGGAAACGAAGGGTAATAACCCCGTTATCATTAACTACCTTGAATATTGAGGAATTTATTAAAAAAATAAGATACTTACCGCTATTTGTCAACCACGATGGACCGTAAGCCCTTGGGGGTTCTCGGGGAATCCATCGGGGTGGTTCCCAACTCAATTGAGTTCGATGGCAAGATCGATATATGACGACCTATGGAGATGATAAAGGCCGGTTACCAGGAGGGTTATTGAGAGTCCTTACAAAAGGAGATAGGAAAATTAGTATCAACATACCTCTGGCTGCACTCCCAAGATAAGAAGTCTAAAACTGCTGACTTTGAACCCGTTCCTTCGTCTCCTTGAACAATCGCCTTCCCTTTCCTAGCCTTTCCTTAAAACGGATCTGAAGGACCTCCTTTAATCGATAGCGCCTTTCCAGGAGACAGAGGTAATAAATGGTGAAATATCCGGCCAAAGCAATGACGGTCCCAACGATGAGGCTTCCCATCCAGAGAGGATAGGCGATTTTGGCAAATGTTTGCCATTTACCCACAAAAGGAGCAACTTCACTGGCAGGTATTTTACCCCTGAAAAGAAAGAGGCCAACTCGGTAGCAGGAATAGTAGAAGAAAGGCGCCGTAGCGACATTGGTAATCCATGTTGCTGCGAGACTTATGGGCAAATTGACCCGTAAAAGGATGGCCATGGCGGCGGAGATCAACATCTGAATTCCAAATGTGGGGGTGCAAGCTATAAAAAGCCCCAGGGCAGCGCCTTTAGCCAAAAGCTGGGGCCGAAATATCCAGATATCCGGATGGAATAGGGTATCCCCAAAAAACCGAAATAACCACATCTGCCGAAGCCCTTGCCGGCTTAGCTGAAGGCCTTGAATGAATTTCCTCCATACGTTCAGTTCCCTTCCCCTCCCATTATCCCCATTAAGCATAGCTCAAACCCTTGGGAAAAACAATGAACAATCCACGGGAGTTCCCTCATTTTCTGGGGACTCCGTTATCCCTGAGCGTATCCTCTCGGAGAAGCGGGCCCCCGTCGATAAGGCGGCCTCAAAGAAGATGTTGACACTAATCGGATTCTATGTTAATTTTTCCAAAAAAATAAGCTATTTAGGTCGCTCCTGCCGGGCTTCAGGGGAAGACGGTGAAAATCCGTCGCGGCCAGGCCGCTGTGAGTGGGGATCCTTCTCTTAACCCGTCTACGGGAAGGACTCCTCGGAAATTCAGGGATCCAACACCCTGAATATGCCGAAGGGCGAAACTTGCAAAGCCACTGTCCTGAGTTCATCGAAGGATGGGAAGGCGCAAGGAGTAGGTTGACCCATAAGCCAGAAAACCTGCCTAAATAGACTTCACATGAGTCTTCCATGGAAGATGGTGAAGGCATAGTGAACCCAGTCCTTCCTTTGGAGGATGGGTTTTTTTATATTGAGGGGGAAGATAATGGTCAATTTTTTTCTCAAGGGGGGGCCCATCATGTATCCCCTCCTCATCTGCTCCGTTATGTCCCTGACCATCATCTTCGAAAGGACCTTCTTTTGGCTTCGCCTCAGCAGGAACAGGGATAGAGTCCTGGTGGGTCGAATCCTGGAACTGGCCGAAAAAGAGGAGTACGGATCGGCCTGGGAGCTGGGAAGACAATCCAAGGATTACATCGTGAGAATGCTCATGGGGGGAATAGCCCACCGTCGTTATTCCCTCCCCAGGGCCCTGGAAATGGGTGCGGAGGAGGAGATCAAAAGGATGAGTAAATATCTGAACATCCTGGATACCATTATCACGGTGGCACCCCTGTTGGGAATTTTCGGCACCGTCATCGGGATCATCAATTCCTTCGACCTCCTCGGCCGTGCCGGAATAGAACACCCCCAGGTAGTAACCGGGGGCATTGCCCAGGCCTTGATCACTACGGCTACTGGTCTGGGGGTAGCCATGATAACCCTCCTGTCCTATAACTATTTTCTGTCGAAGATTCAATCCGCCTCGAAGGAATTGGAAAAATTCGGCACGAGTTTGGAAATCACCTTCCAAAAGCAAAATACCAAATTCGAACAATAAGGAGTCATCGGCCTATGCGGCTAAAAGGACAATCCGTAAGAAGAGGAAGGATCGAGATGATCCCTCTCATCGACGTTGTCTTCTTGCTCCTCATCTTCTTCATCTATGCCATGCTTTCCATGACCATCCATAAGGGGATTCCGGTCCTTCTCCCGAAGGCCAAGACGTCACTCATTGACAAGGAAGAATATCTATCCATCAGCATTACCCGAGATCACAGGATCTTTATCGATGAAAGGGAGGTTCCCATGGAAGGACTCCTCCAGAGGCTCAGGGAGAGGGGAAAGGAACAACCTCAACTGAGGGTCTTTATCAGCGGGGACAGGAGGATCCCCTACGAGTGGGTGGTCAAGGTATTGGACACGGTGAGAACCTCAGGCCTGAGCAAAGTCTCCCTGGAGACCCATTGGAAAAAATGAACGCTAACCGTGATCTCATCTGGGGAACTGCCCTGTCCCTCCTCGTCCATGGGGCCTTTTTTGGACTCCCGTTCTCCCCCGGAAGCCAAGGGCCCACCTCCACCCATCAGTCCATCCCCTTGGAAATCTCCTTGGTCAAGGTGAAGGGCCATGATAATACCCGACCTAAAATGAAACTCGTCCCTCTAAGCCAACCCCAAAGGGTTAGGCAAAGCCTCAGTATAAGCAAGAGAAAGGTCACGAAAAGAAGGGAGAAATCGTCCGTTGATTTGGGGAAGAAACCAATCCCCGTCCTCAGGGAAAAACCCATTACTCCCCTCAAGGAGAAAACCCTTACGCCAACTTCGAAGCCATTATCCCCCGCTCCACAACGGCAGATTGAAGAGAACGCCCCACAGCCGGGGGGAGAAATGAGGGAAAAAGCCCCTTTGGCAAGTCCTTTACCATCGGCGGAAACCCCGATTAAGGGAGAAGACTTCAAAGCAAGCCTCATCCCAAAGGGGGGGGATTCGACGAAGAGCCGCCCCATCACATTGGCAAGACCCAGATATGATCGAAACCCAAAACCCTCTTACCCGAGAATCGCCCGAAAGAGGGGTTACGAAGGTATCGTGGTTTTGAAGGTCGAAATCCTGGATAATGGCCGGGTAGGTCAGCTCCGAGTCAAGAGGTCTTCAGGTCATCACATCCTGGATCGGTCCGCGCTCAAGACGGTGAAGCAGTGGAAGTTCATTCCGGCAAAACGAGGAGAAAACCCGATACGGATTTGGGCCGAGATCCCCATAAAATTTGAATTGAAGTAAAGGATACAATGGGCCGCATTTGTTTACAAACGCTCATACTTAGCCTGCTCCTGGTCGAAGGCGGCCTTTCAGGGGATCGGGTTTTTGTGGATGAGGTAGGGAGATGGGTTAAGGTCCCAGAGCCCCCAAGCCGAATTATTTCCCTCTCCCCCAGCATAACTGAGATCCTCTTCTCCCTGGGGTTGGAAGAACGAATAGTGGGGGTTTCGAATCATAGTGATTTTCCCCGTCATGCCTTGGCAAAGCCGAGGGTGGGAAGCTACATCAACCCCAGTGTGGAGCGGACGATCTCCCTAAACCCGGACCTGATCCTTGCTACCGCAGCTGGAAACCCCCGGGAATTTGTTGATAGAATGGAAAGCTTGGGATTGAGCGTTTATACCGTTTTCCCCAAGGACTTCGATGGCATCCTGAGAAGTATCTCCCATATTGCCATGGTGACGGGAAGGGACCGTTGGGGGGCCAGGGTGATTGGGGAAATGAGGAGGCGAAAGGAGAGGATTCTCCAATTGACCTGTGGCCGAAACAAGCCAAAGGTTTTCTTCCAGATCGGAACGGCGCCCATCGTCACCGTGGGAAAGGGCAGTTTTGCCGACGACTTAATCTCCCTGGCAGGTGGCCAGAATATAGCTGGAGGAGAATCGGTAAAGTATCCTCGTTACAGTATTGAGGAAGTCCTTGTTAATGCCCCCGATGTCATCATAATCACCTCCATGGACCCCAAGGGGGACTCCCAAGAACTGGCAGAGCAGTGGAATCGATGGAAGACGATCCCCGCTGTAAAACAGGGGCGTGTCTTTGTCATTGATTCAGACCTGGTTGACCTCCCCTCGCCGAGGATCATCGATGGCCTGGAGGTCATCGCCGAAATCCTCCACCCGGAGGTAGCGGGGATTTTGAGGAACCAATGAAAAGGCTCGGATCTTCTCCATGATCGCTAGCCCCAAGAAGATCATCACTGTCTGCTCCTTATTTTCCTGTTTGCTGCTGGGGGTCATCCTGGCCTCCCTCTCCCTCGGTGCGGCAAAGATCGGAGTGGCTCAGGTATTACGAGTACTCATTCACCACGCAGTCTATTTGGATAGCCCGGTGAGGCCGGAAGAACTTATCATCCTTTCCGTGAGGTTGCCCAGGATACTCCTTGCCGGGCTTGTTGGTGCAGCCCTGGCGGTTGCAGGGTGTTCTTTCCAAGCCCTTTTGAGAAATCCCCTAGCTGACCCTTATATCTTGGGGGTCTCCAGCGGTTCTGCTTTAGGAGCCGTTTCGGCTATCCTGGTCGGCCTCAGCGCCACCTCCTTCGGCATGCCATTAGCCTCCTTTTGTGGCGCCATCATTACGGTCATGCTCGTCTTCCATGTTGGGAAGGTGGGAAGGGGCCTCCATACCAATACGCTTCTCCTGGCGGGGGTAATCATCAGTTCCTTCTTTTCGGCCATCATCATGTTCCTCATCTCCGTTGTCCAAAACGAGGACCTTTCAAAGATCGTCTTCTGGTTGATGGGGGACTTCAGCTTTTCCAATTACCATTTCATCCTGATCATTCTCCCTTACATAGCGGTAGGAATAGGGGCGATCTATTCCAATGCAAGGGGGTTAAACCTTATAATAATGGGGGAAGAAACGGCGGTTCAGTTGGGGATCGATGTGGAACGATTGAAAAAGATGGTTTATATATTCGCCTCCCTCATCACGGCGGCGGCTGTATCGGTCTGCGGCCTTATCGGCTTCGTAGGACTCATCATCCCACATTCGGTTAGAATGCTTTTTGGTCCCGATCATCGCCTTCTCATCCCGGCATCAGCGCTCGTGGGAGCATGCTTCTTGATTGCCTCGGATACCATCGCCAGGACGATTGCCGCCCCCATGGAACTGCCCGTGGGAGCGGTGACGGCAACCTTCGGGGCCCCCTTCTTTATCTATCTCCTCAAAAGGAGAAAGGTATAAAGTGGCGAGCATTGACGTCAAGGAAATATCCTTTAGATACGCCGCCCAATGGGTCATCGAAGATCTCTCCTTCCATGTAGAAGGGGGGGAATTCTGGGGAATTATCGGCCCGAATGGCTCAGGAAAAACTACGTTGCTTAAGATTCTCTACGGGCTTATCGACCCTCAAAGGGGGAGGGTCTTTGTCGATGGAGGCGAATTGAGGCGAATGAAGCGCTCCGATATCGCGAAGAAGATCGCCGTCGTCCCCCAAGAAACTCAAACCAGTTTTCCCTTCACCTCCTTGGAGGTTGTCCTCATGGGTAGATCTCCCTATCTGAGGCGTCTGCAGTTCGAGGGAAGAGATGACTTCGAGATAGCCGAAACGGCCATGAGGCTCACCGATACACTCCATTTCTCCCGAAGGTCCATAAACGAACTAAGCGGCGGGGAAAGACAGCGGATCTTCATCGCCCGGGCCCTTGCCCAGGAACCCGAAATCATCCTCCTCGATGAACCCACATCCAACCTTGATATAAACTATCAGGTCGAATTTTACGACCTCATCAGCCGGTTGAATAGAGAGAAAAAACTAACCATCCTCACCGTTTCCCACGACATCAACTTGGCATCGGAATACTGCCGAAAAATCATCCTCCTCAAAGGGGGTAGGATATTCAAGATGGGAAGCCCGAGGGAGGTGATGGCCGAGGAACCTATCAGCCAGGTCTATGGAAGCCGGGTTTTGGTCGACGAAAATCCCGTAACGGGAGCCCCCAGGATAACCCTCTTGCGGAAGGATTTGTCAAACACCGGAGACCCCGAGGCGGAGGTGAAATGATAAAACCTCAGGAAATAGAGAAGGCAAGGCAGATCATTCAAAGGATGGTCCATCCCACCCCAATGCTGACCTCCGACTCCATCAGCGCCAGGGTGGGCCTTAAGGTCTATCTCAAGTTGGAGAATCTGCAAAAGACGGGGTCCTTTAAAATTCGAGGGGCCTACCATAAGATCTCGAAATTGGTGTCCTCGTTGAGCGTAAAGGGGGTCGTCACTGCCTCAGCGGGCAATCACGGTCAAGGGGTAGCCTTGGCCGCGTCTTCCCATGATATTCCTGCCACCATCGTTATGCCAGAACAAGCGCCCCTATCAAAACAGCTCGCGACAAGGGGCTACGGCGGAAGGGTTATCCTTCGGGGGAATTCCTTTGAAGAGGCCGAAGGATACGCTCGGAAATTGGAGAAAGAAGGCCTCACTATGATCCATCCCTTCGAAGACGAGGATATCATCACGGGTCAAGGGACCATCGGCCTCGAGGTTATGGAGGCCCTGCCGGATTTGGATGCTATCATTGTCCCTATCGGAGGGGGAGGCCTCATCTCCGGCATATCCCTGGCCATCAAGGCGAGGAAGCCCAGTATTCAAGTGATTGGGGTAGAGGCCGCCGCGGCCCCTTCTGCCGTCCATTCCATAAAAGCGGGAAAAATCATTCCGGTTAAGCCGTTGCCCAGTATTGCCGACGGAATTGCCGTGAAAAGTATTGGACAAATCACCTATCCCATCATCCGGCAATTCGTGGACGACGTAGTTACGGTGGAGGAGGACGAGATCGCCGCAGCCATATTGATGTTGATGGAGCGCAAGAGAATCGTCGCCGAAGGAGCCGGAGCGGTTCCCCTAGCAGCCCTTTTAAAGGGAGATACGAAGATAAGGGGACCCAATTGCGTTTTGGTGATCAGCGGGGGAAACATCGATGTCAACCTCATCGATCGCATCATCGCAAAAGGCCTTGCCAAAACGGGGCGAATTATCCGGATCGCGGTCAACCTCCGGGATGTCCCCGGTTCCCTCGCCAGCATCTCCCGGATCATCGGAGCGGGGGGGGCGAATATCCTCCACATCTACCACGACCGAATTTCCAAGGGCATTCCCATCGGATGCACCAAGGTCGTCCTGGAACTGGAGACTACAGGGGCTGATCATATCCAGGAAATCCTTGGGAAATTGAAAGAAGAGGATTATGGAGTCGAACTGGCCTGAATGGACGGGTGGAGGACCTCCCAAATGGAATTCTCGGTAGGATTATTGAGATTAAATCTTATTGGGCGATGCCCCGAGGAGGCAGCGAGATAAAGTAAGGGTTAAAAGCTCCCCCCCTTGCGAAAACGATCCTTTTTACCTCAGTGAAGCCCCTCATTGCGATCAGCACCTGTACGGATAAAAGTGGTGATAACAGAACCCCCCAGGATCCCCGTATTGGCGTTCCGTATCCACCAGACATTGCCGGATCATGTCTTTTGAGGCCTCATCGTAATCGGGCCGCTCCTCTTCCCTCTTTTTACACCCCATACAGATAACCTGATGGTCGTATACGGATAGAATTCTCTGATTCAATCCCTCACGACACCGAGAGCATTGAGTCGCACAGAGAATTTTCTCCTCCCACTCTTCTTTCATCTTACTCACCTCCCCATATGACGGCTTCGTAAAAAGTCCATCTGCCGTTCGACATGCTCACGGCCCTGAG